>JBEBJC010000082.1:0-15074 GCA_040080105.1 Myxococcota bacterium | reverse complement strand
GGGTGGCGGCGTTCGGGTGGGCGTTCGGGCTCGCCACGGTGCCGGTCCCCGGCCTGCACCTCGTGTCGTGGGTCGTGCCGCTCGGGGCGACCGCGATCGCGGTGTGGCTGTTCCGCGCGCGGGCCCGGGTCGACGGGGTCCGCGGGCCGTGCCCGAGCTGCGGCGCCCCGATCGCGGTGGGGACGATCGGGTACCTCGGCGACGACGAACTGTGGATTCGGTGCGAGGGATGCAGGGCTCCGTGGGTCGTGCGCTGGTCGGAGGTGCGCGGAACGCCGCCGCAGCGATAGCTCTGGCGTCCGGCCTGGAGTGCACGTGCCGTCTCCCGAGCTCAGCCCCGGATCCCGAGGGTACATCGTCCCGATCGGGGGCGCCGAAGACAAGATCAGCGACCGCCGCATCCTCCAGCGGTTCGTGGAGCTGTGTGGCCGCGACTCCGGGAAGATCGTGGTGGTGCCCACCGCGTCGATGTTGCCGACCACCGGCGAGGCGTACCGCTCGGTGTTCCGCGAGCTCGGGGTGCGCGAGGTCGAGGTGTGGCAGGTGTCGGAGCGCGCCGACGTGGACGAGGTCCCGTGGGAGCGTCAGGGCGCCGGGGCCACCGGCGTGTTCCTCACCGGCGGGAACCAGCTCCGCCTGTCCACGATCCTCGGCGGGACGGCGATCGCCACCTGGCTCCGCCGCGCCAACGCCCGCGGGGTGCACGTCGGCGGCACCAGCGCCGGCGCGGCGTTCTTGTCCGAGCACATGATCGCCCACGGCGAGTCCGGCTCCACCCCTCGGGCCGGGCGGGTCGCCCTCGCCCCGGGCCTCGGGCTCACGAACCGGGTGATCATCGACCAGCACTTCCGCGAGCGCGACCGGCTCGGCCGCCTGCTGACCGCGCTGTCGTACAACCCGTTCTCGGTGGGCATCGGGCTCGACGAAGACACGGCGGCGTTCGTCGATCCGCACGACCGGATCGAGGTCGTGGGCTCGGGCGGGATCACCGTGGTCGACGTGGGGCAGCTGTCGTACTCCAGCATGTCGGTGGCGTCGGTGGGTGACCCGGTGGAGCTGATCGGGATCCGCCTGCACATCCTCGCCAACGGCGGCCACTTCGATTTGAATGGTCGAACCGCCACTCCTGGTCCACACCCCGACCTGGCTCCCGGCGCCTGACCCTCCGGCGCGCGACGGGATACACGCGTCGCCGCGGAGGGTGTTGCGATGGCACAGAGCGATCCGTTCGGCGCACGGTCGACGTTCCAGGTCGGTGGCAAGTCGTACGTGGGTCTCCGGCTGGGGGCGCTGGAGGAGCGCGGCGTGGGGCCGATCTCCAAGCTGCCGTACTCGATTCGGGTCCTGCTCGAGTCGGTGCTGCGGAACCTCGACGAGTTCGTGTACACCCGGGCGCACGTCGAGTCGCTCGCGAAGTACGACGCTCGCGCGGTGGGGGAGCAGGAGATCCCGTTCATGCCGGGCCGGGTGATCCTGCAGGACTTCACCGGCGTGCCGGCGGTGGTCGACCTCGCGGCCCTGCGGTCCGCGGTGGCGCGGATGGGCGGCGACGTGTCGAAGGTCAACCCGCTGATCCGGGTCGACCTGGTGGTCGATCACTCGGTCGACGTGGACTTCTTCGGCTCGGCCGACGCGATGAACAAGAACACCGACCTCGAGTTCGCCCGGAACGGGGAGCGGTACCGGTTCCTGAAGTGGGGCCAGCAGGCGTTCCGCAACTTCACCGTGGTGCCGCCCGCCACCGGCATCGTGCACCAGGTCAACCTCGAGTACCTCGCCTCGGGCGTGCTCCAGCAGGGCGACGTGGTGTACCCCGACAGCCTCGTCGGCACCGACAGCCACACCACGATGATCAACGGGCTCGGCGTGGTCGGGTGGGGCGTGGGCGGCATCGAGGCCGAGGCGTGCATGTTGGGCCAGCCGATCTACCTGCTGATCCCCGAGGTGGTCGGGTTCGAGCTCACCGGCAAGTTGCCCGAGGGCGCCAACGCCACCGACCTGGTCCTCACGGTCACCCAGCAGTTGCGCAAGCACGGCGTGGTCGGCAAGTTCGTCGAGTTCTACGGGTCGGGGCTCGACCACCTGTCGCTCGCCGACCGCGCGACGATCGCGAACATGGCGCCGGAGTACGGCGCGACGATCGGCTTCTTCCCGGTCGACGCCGCCACCATCGACTTCCTCCGCTCGTCCGGCCGGTCCGACGAGCTGTGTGCGCTGGTCGAGGCGTACTGCAAGCACGCCGGCCTGTGGCGGGATCCGTCGGCGAACATCACCTACTCGTCGTCGCTGTCGCTCGACCTCGGCCGGGTCGAGCCGTCTCTGGCCGGCCCGAAGCGTCCCCAGGATCGGGTGCCGCTGTCGGGGATGAAGGCGAGCTTCCGCGCGAGCCGACAGGAGCTCCGACCGAACGCCACCTCCACCGTGCCCACCACCTACGCCGGCCGGACGTTCGAGCTGGCGGACGGCGCGGTGGCGATCGCCGCGATCACCAGCTGCACCAACACCAGCAACCCGAGCGTGATGATCGCGGCGGGGCTGGTGGCGAAGAAGGCGCACGCGCGCGGTCTCACCGCCAAGCCGTGGGTGAAGACCAGCCTCGCCCCCGGCTCGCGGGTGGTCACCGACTACCTCGACCGGGCGGGCCTGTCGGCGCCGCTGCAGGCGGTCGGGTTCTACACCGTGGGGTACGGCTGCACCACCTGCATCGGCAACTCCGGGCCCCTGCCCGATCCGATCCGGGAGTCGGTGGAGAAGGGCGATCTGGTCGTCGCCGGCGTGCTGTCGGGGAACCGGAACTTCGAAGGGCGGGTGAGCCCGCACACCAAGGTGAACTACCTGGCGTCGCCGCCGCTGGTGGTCGCGTACGCGATCGCGGGCACGGTCGACTTCGATCCGGCCACCGACCCGCTCGGGACCGATCCCGCGGGCGTCCCTGTGTACCTGAAGGACGTGTGGCCGACCGACGCCGAGGTGGCTTCGACGCTCGCCGCCGCGGTGGGGCGCGACCAGTTCGTGTCGCGGTACGCCGACGTGTACCGCGGGTCCGACGCGTGGGCGGCGCTGCCGGCCCCGGCCGGCGACGCGTACGCGTGGGACGCGGACTCGACCTACATCCAAGAGCCCCCGTTCTTCGTGGACATGAAGCGGACGGTCGACCCGATCGCGCCGATCTCGGGCGCGCGGGTGCTGGCGAAGCTCGGCACCTCGGTCACGACCGACCACATCAGCCCCGCGGGCAACATCGGCAAGGGCACCCCGGCCGAGCGGTACCTGAACGACAAGGGCGTCCAGCGCAAGGACTTCAACTCGTACGGCTCGCGCCGCGGCAACGACCGGGTGATGACCCGGGGCACGTTCGCGAACATCCGGGTGAAGAACGCGCTCGCTCCGGGCAAGGAGGGCGGGTTCACCACGTACCTCGGACCGGCGGCGAACCCGGCCGGGCCGTTCCCGTGGCTCCGGTACGACTCCCCCGAGGATCCGCAGCCCGGCTCGGTCACCTCGATCTACGACGCCTCGGTGAAGTACCAGAAGCACCGGATCCCGTTGGTGGTCCTCGCGGGCAAGGACTACGGCATGGGCTCCTCCCGTGACTGGGCGGCGAAGGGCACCTACCTGCTCGGGGTGCGCGCGGTGATCGCGGAGAGCTACGAGCGGATCCACCGGTCGAACCTGGTCGGGATGGGCGTGTTGCCGCTGCAGTTCCGCGACGGCGAGTCGGCGGACACCCTCGGCCTCACCGGCCACGAGGTGTTCGACTTCGCGATCGACGACACGCTTCAGCCGCTGTCCGACGTGTCGGTCACCGCGACCCGGCCGGACGGCACGAAGCTCGCGTTCACCGCCCGGTGCCGGATCGACACCCCGGTCGAGGTCGCGTACTACCGGAACGGCGGCATCCTGCACACCGTGCTGCGCAAGATGTTGTAGTCAGCCCGCGGCGAGGGTTCGGGGGAGGGGGTCGCGGGCGAGCGCTTCGGCCGCCCCCTCGGCGATCCTCACCGTCGGCCCCTCGGGGTCGACCCACCCGTACCGCGACAGGCGCTCGAGCGTCGCGCCCGGATCGGGGATGCCGGCCCCTCGGCAGTCCTCCTCCCACGCGAGCACCGGCGCCACTCCGCCGTGGGACAGCAGCAGGCGGAGCGCGGTCCGGTCCGCGGGCCGCAGCAGCGCGATCGACTCGGTCGACCGCTCCGGCCCCACCAACACCGCGTCGAGATCCGCCGACTCGCGCAGGCGCCACCCGTCGATCGCCGGCACCAGCTGGCGGTCCTCCGCCAGCCGCCGCACCATCCGGATCACCGCGCCCGGCGACCCCTCCGCCCGCTCGCAGATCGGGTCGGCGAGGTCGGGGGTGAGCGGCAACAGGCGGGTGACCAGCTGCCGCAGGGGCTCGAGGCCCAGCGGCCCGATCCGCAGCACCGGGGCCGGCCGCCCGAGCCGGCGCAGCACCTCCTCGACCGCCTCCCCGTCGCAGGTCGCCACCACCAGCACCGGCGCCTCGATCCGCTCCGCCGCGCGCAGCACGCGGACCGAGCCCGGGATCTGGTCGGCGCGCAGCAGGCCGACCACCATCGGCCGGAACCCGGACAGCCGCTCGAGCTCGAGCGCGATGGCGCCCTCGTCGGTGCCTTGGAGCACCTCCGGCAGCCCGTGCTCGGGCGCGACCATCAACCCCCGCGCGGCGCCGAGCTCGTGCCCCCGCTCCGCCAGCCACCGGGCGAGGTGGCGAGCGCCCGCGCCGGGTGTGCCGGTCAAGATCAACGCGCTGCCGGTCCCGCGGGTCGCAACCCCCCGGAGCTGGTTCCACAGCTCGGTCCGCTCCGGCGCCCGCCCCATCGTCGGCGGGCGGCGGAGGGACACCAGGCCGAGGCCGGCGGCGAGCAGCCCCACCGGCCGGGGGACCAGCCGCTCGTCCCATCGGTCGGGCACCACCGGCGGGGTGGCCGGCCGTTCGGCGTCGGTGGGCGCCTCGAGGTCGAGCTCGACCACCGGCATCAGGATCGTGGTGCCCGCGCGACGCGGCCGCACCGCCGGGCGGATCCCGGACTCGGAGTCTGCCGGGCCCAGCTGGGCCAGCGCGCGCGCCACGTCCGCCGCCGACCGGTACCGCTCGCTCGGCGCCTTCTCGAGCAGCCGCCCCACGATCGGGAACAACCCGGTCGGCACCGGCATCGACGGCACGAGGGTAGGGGGGCGGTGGTTCAGGTGGGAGTCGCGCAGGGCCGCGGTCCCGCGCACGCCGAACGGCGGGGCCCCGCTCACCAGCGCGGTGATCAGGCACCCGAACGCGTACAGATCGCTCCACGGGCCGAGGAGACCTGCGTCCTGCCCGAACTGCTCCGGCGCCATGTACGCGGGCGTCCCGGTGGCCCGCAGCTGGCGGCCCGGGGCCGGCGCCCGCGCCAACCCGAAGTCGGCGAGCTTCGGGACGGGCTGCTCGGCGGTGCCTGCCATCAGCACGTTCGTGGGCTTCAGGTCGAGGTGCAGCAGCCCGCGGGCGTGCGCGTGCGCCAGCGCGTCGAGGATCTCGAGCAGCAGCGGCAAGATCTCCGACCACGGCAACGTCCCGCACCGGCTGTCCAGCGTCCCGTGTGGCGCGTACTCCAGCGCCAGGTACGGCGCGTCCACCTCGAGCCGGGGGTCGAGCGTCGCGGCGGCTTCGTCCACCCAGCCGTGATCGAGCAGCCACACCACGTTCGGGTGGTCGAGCCCGGCGACGGCCCGGAGCTCCCGCGCGAACATCCCGCGGACAGTGGCGGTGATCGACGGCCCTCCGCGCAGCACCTTGATCGCGACCGGCTCGCCCGACGTGGCGTGCAGCCCGCGCCAAACCGTGCCCGACGCCCCTTCGCCGATCACCCGCTGGAGCAAGAACCCCCGCATCGGGATCGGCGCCCCTCGCTCCCGCAACCCGCGCAGCTGCTCGGCGGTGCGCCCGACCTCGGAGGGGTTGCCGAGGCGCCGCCACTGGTCGTGTGCGAGCGCCGCCAGCCGCGTGGCGAGCCCGAGGACCTCCGGCGCGTCCTCCCGCTCCGCCAACACGGCCGCCGCCCCCGCCGCGAGGCGCGCGAGGTCGGAGTGGACCACGCCCGACGCGGTGGTGCGGCCCACCGCTTCTCCGACGAGGGACTCGAGCCGCGCCCGGTCGGTGCAGGTGGGTACCAGGCACAGCTCCGCCGCCGAGGTGGCGATCGGGTTGCCGTGGAACGAGGGGATCAGCGGCTCGACGATCGCGGCGGCGGTGGCGTAGTCTCCCCGCGCGAACGCGACCTGGCCCCGGTTCAACGACGCGAGCCGCCCCGACAACACGGTCCCGTACAGCGTCTCGGACGCGAGGTAGGCCCGGTCTGCCTCGTCGAGCCGGCCGAGCGCCCGGTAGATCTCGCCGACCAACATCCGCGCGCCGCCCTGGACCAGCCGGCTGCCCCACCCCTCACACAGCTTCACCGCGCGCCGACCGTGCCGGAGGGCCGCCTCCGGATCGCCACGTCCGAGCGCGATCTTCGCGCGCTGGAACGCGACCTCGTATGCGGCTACGCCTCCGGGCGCGTTCCGGGCCGCCGATCGGAGGGCGCGGTCCGCCTCGTCCGGCCGACCGTGCCGTTCCGCCAAGGTCGCCCGCGACAGGTCCACCCGAAACCGTCCCTCGACCGAGCTCACGAGCCGGGCCGCGACCTCCACCGCGCGCTCGGAGCCTGCCCGGTCTCCGTTCATCGACAACACGTCGGCCAGGGAGCAGTTGGCCTGGACGATCAGCTCCGCGTCGTCGGCCCGCTCGGCCCACCGGACCGCCTCGCGCATCCACACCTCCGACGCGGCCGACCCGTCGGTGCTGCGGGAGATCCACCCGAGCTGGATCGCTGCCTGCGCGGCCACCCCCGCCCAACCGTACGCCAACGCTCGGGCGTGGAGGTCCCGCATCGCTAGGTTCGCCGGCCCTACTTCGCCGCGCAGCCGCAACAGGTGTCCCGCCAGCGCGTCCCGCTCGCCGCGGAGCGGATCGTCGGGGGGCAGGCCCTCGGACTCGATCCGGGCAGCCGCGCGGTCCAGGAAGGCCTGCGCCTCGAGCATCCGTCGCTCGCGCACGTGTCCGAGGGCGGCGTCGAGCATCGCCGCGATCGTGGGCTGTGGCGATCCACTGGGGTCGACCGGCCGGTCCTCCTCCCCGAGCATACAGCGCGGGCGCCGCACGTGCGGTACGTCGGTGGCATGTGGTGGGTGGGGCACGCCTGGGCGTACGAGACCGATCAGCTGACCGCTCGCGACCAGCAGCTCGCAGACGCGACCGAGGTCGCGAACCGGCTGATGGACGACGTGCTCGCGCGCGCGGTCGACCGGGTGAACGACCGCTCGGTCTGCGGCGACCACGATCTGGCCTCGGTCGCGCGCGCGGTGCACCACCTCACGAGCCGACGGGAAGGCGTGTGGGAGCGGGGGGCGTTCCGCGCCGCGGGCTTCGGGACCTTCACCGCAGCGATCGAGGGTGACCCGTCGGTGGACCGGTTCGGGTTCGAGGCTCGCGAAGATCTGTACGGCGTCGTGCCGTTCGGCGCGTCGATGATCCTCCGCCTCGCGGGGCCGTGCTCCACGTTCGAGATCGGCGGCGTCCGCATGGGGTCCGACAAGATCGACCACTTCCTCGACACGGGCTACCACTACTTCCGCGCGCACACGCTCGATCCGGCCCTCCCGGTGCGGGCCGGCACCGCGAGCGAGCGCTCGTTCTACGGGCTGTTCACCTCGAAGACCTTCTCCTACGCCGACCTGCGCGCGAACTGGGACGGCCTGAGATTCTACCGCGCGCTCGACACGTACGTCGCCGCGCGGCCCGACGGGTGTCTCGAGGTGACCCGGCCGTTCGACTGGCGCGAGTGGGCCTCCCCCGAGTGGGACGAGGTGCTGAACCCGCCGGTGTACACCCGCGCGGTCGAGGAGGCCGTCCTCGCCGGCCTCCAAGCGAACCAGGGGGAGGTGTGCGCGAGCTGGGGGAGGTGGGACGTGGGCGGGTGGCGCGAGGCGGCGCTGGCCGACACCTTCGCCCCCCCGTACGCCTCCGGCCCCGTGCCGGCCCGGCGGGACCCGTGGCAGCTGGTGGCGCTGTGTGATCCGACCCGCGAGCATCCGCTGACGCCATCCGCGCTGCGACCTCGTCAGGAGGTGCGCGCCCAGCGACAGGCGGCCTCGGCCGTATCGGCCTCAGGCGACCTGAGGTAGGCTGGGGCCGATGGTAGAAGACCAGTCCACTTCGGTGGCTTCGGGGGCCGTCCCGTTGCCGCGCGACGCGCCGACCATCGGCGGTGGACGATACGTGTTGGTGTCGCGGATCGCCGAGGGCGGGATGGCCGGCGTGTACCGCGCGTGGGACCACAAGCTGCGCGTGTGGCGCGCGATCAAGGTGCTGTTGCCGGAGTTCGCGAACCGCGACGTCCTCCGGGCCCGGTTCGAGACCGAGGCGAAGACCATGGCGCGCCTCGATCACCCCCAGGTGATCCACGTGTACGACGTGGGGACCCGCGAAGCGCTGCCGTACATGGTGATGGAGCTCGCGGAGGGAGGCACCGTCAACGCGTGGGTCGAGGCGTACGGGAAGATGCCGCCCCGGCTCGCGGTCGACGTGGTGACCCAGGTGGCGCTCGGCCTGGGCGCCGCACACGCCCTCGGGGTGGTGCACCGCGACGTGAAGCCGCACAACGTGCTCGTGACCGCGGACGGCGCGTGTAAGGTCACCGACTTCGGCATCGCCCGGGTGGCCGATCAGGACGTGGACGGGCAGACCCGCACCGGCGCCACCATGGGCACCATCGGGTACATGGCGCCCGAGCAGCGGGCCGACGCGAAGCTCGTGGACCGGCGGGCCGACATCTACGCGCTCGGCGCCCTGTTGTACAAGCTCGTCACCGGCAAGGTCATGACCGACCTGTTCCTGGTCGAGCACGACGCGGGGCTGCTCAAGAACGTGCCCCAGTCGCTGCACGAGGTGATCGTGCGGGGTTGTTACCACGACCGCGAGCGGCGGTTCCCCGACACCGAATCGATGATGCGCGCGCTGGCCGAGGTGGTGGACCACCTGCCGGAGATCCCGCCCGACACGCCTGCGCTGCCGACCCCGCTCGCCTCCGGGGTCGACGTGGACGCGAGCTCCGGGTTCCCGGAGATCGCGGTGCTGGTGGGCGGTCGGACCCGCACCCCGGTCCCGCTCCCGTACACGATGTCCCGTCCGGTCCGCCGCAGCCGGACCACCCCGAGCGGCGACGATCGGGTGCCGGACTACGTCGACAAGGGACCGCCGTCGCTCGTGCCGGAGCGACCCGCCCCGGACCCGGCGGACGCTGCCGAGCCGGATCCGACCGATCCGTCGCTGCACCCCGTCACGGTCGAGCGCCCGTCGGGCCTGCGCCTCGCGCCCTGGATCGGCGCGTTGCTCGGAACCACGGCGGTCCTGTGGGGGCTGTTGTTCCTGATCGGCGTGTGGGGGGTGTACGACCTGCACCGCCGGTCGCTGAAGTGCGACGAGGCGCGCCGCGGCGTGTACGACACGATCGAGCAGGAGCGCGCGGTGCTGCCCGAGCTGCTGTCGCGCGGGGCGAGCCGGAAGCAGGTGATGGCTCTCGGGCAGCTGTACGACGTGTACGGCCGCACTCAGGGCGACCCGAGCCGCATCCGGATGGCCGGGATGTACGTGTCCGGCGTCGCGGGGGTGCGCGACAGCCTCGCGCTGGGCAACGCGGACCTGGCCAACGTGCGCAGCCGGAACCTCGAGCGGGCGTGGCACCAGTACGAGGCGTCGCACCACCGGTGGTTGGCGGCCGCAGGGACCCCGTCGGGCACGCTGGCGCGCATCGTGGGGTTGGCAGACCCGCAGTACTGATCGGGTCGGGTTAGGTGGGGTCGCGTGAACGCACCCCGACCGAGTCTCGCTCCCGTCCTGCTCACCGTCCTGCTCGATCTCCTCGGGTTCGGGCTCGTGATCCCGCTGATGTCGTTCTACGCCGAGTCGTTCGGCGCGACGCCGCTGCAGGTGACCGCGATCATGACCGCGTACTCGGCCGGGCAGTTCCTTTTCGGCGGGGTGTGGGGCTCGCTGTCCGATCGGATCGGGCGGCGGCCGGTGATGCTGGTCAGCGTGGCCGGCACGGTCGTGTTCCTGTCGCTGTTCGCGTCGGCGACCCAGGTGTGGATGTTGTTCCTCACCCGGTTCCTGCACGGGGTGTGCGCGGCGAACATCGGCACCGCGCAGGCGATCGTGGCCGACGTGACGCCGCGCGAAGACCGGGCGCGCGGGATGGGCATGATCGGAGCGGCGTTCGGCATCGGCCTCACGCTGGGCCCGTTCCTGGGCGGCATCCTCGCCGAGTACGGCGCGTCCACGCCGATCTGGGTCGCGGCGGGCCTGTCGGCGATCAACTTCGTGTGGGCGTTCGCCCGGCTGCCCGAGACCCGCACCCCGTCCTCGGAGTCCGCCCGCACCCGCGTGCTCGACCCGCGCAAGATCGTGGGGATCCTGACGGCGCCCGCGGTCGGGATGGTCGTCGGCCTCACGTTCGTCGCCACGTTCTCGTTCTCGATGCTCGAGGCCACGTTCGCGCTGGTGGCCGAGCACGAGTGGACGATGACCGCCCGCACGGTGGGCGTGTTGTTCGGCATGATCGGCGTGATCGGCATCGTCATCCAGGGTGGGATGATCGGGAGGCTCACCGCCCGGTTCGGCTCGGCGAGGCTGCTGAACCTCGGCTACCTGTGCACCGCGACCGGGATGGGGGTGCTCGCGCTGACCGGGCCGGCCCGCCTGTGGGTGGCCCACGGCTGGCTCGGGATCGTCGTAGGGTGCGTGCTGGTGGCCCTCGGCACCTCGCTGTCGAACCCGTCGCTGTCGGCGCTGATCAGCCGAGCGGCGTCCGCCGACGAACAAGGGAACGTGCTCGGGGTGAACCAGTCGCTCGCGGCGCTCGCGCGGGCGGTCGCCCCGACGGTGGGCGGCCTGGCGTACACCAGCTGGTACACCGGCGGGGCGTTCGCGCTCGGCGGGCTGATGATGGTGGTCGCCCTCGTGTTGTCGGTGCCCGCGGCCCGTCGGGTGCTCGCGATCGGCTGATCGGACGGTTGCCGGAACCCCACATCGGCGGTATCGGATCCGAAGTCCACGTCGGACTCGCTGGAGGTGCCCGTTGACCCAGTCCCACCTCTGCCCGGCAGTGACGCCCACTGCAGGTTCCCGGCCCGCGCTGGCGTAGGTCCGAGGGCACTCCCTCGGGTGGTTCGTTCGCGCGCGCCGGGGTCCGCCCCTGGTTTCGGAGCCGTCCCCCGGACCGCTCCGCGCGCGCCGCGTGGATCGCTCCACGCGAGCGTGAACGTCCACCGCGGCTTCGGCCGCGCGGGAGTCCCCTTGCACCGTCTCCGTTCACTCGGGCTGACCCAGCCCGTCCTGTCCTGTGTCCCGTTCGACGCGCTCGACTGCCTCGGGCGCGTGGTGTTCGAGTCCCACACCCACTGCGTGGTCGCGACCGAAGACGGCGACGTCTCGGCCCGGCTCCACCCCCGGCTGCACGATCCGGCGCACCGGGTGGTCACCGGGGACTGGGTCCGCCTGGATCGCTCGGGGGATCCCACGTGGATCGTCGAGCGCCTCGAGCGCGCGCGGGCGCTCACCCGTCGCGACCCCGAGCGCGGGGTTCAGGTGATGTGCGCGAACATCGATCTGGCGTTGATCGCCACCGCGATGGACCGCGACCTCAACCGGCGGCGCCTGGATCGGTACCGGGCGGTGTGCGCCGAGGCCGGAGTCCCAGCCGCGCTGATCCTGACCAAGATCGACCTCGACCCCGAGCGGGTGGCCGCGGTGGCTGCCGAGCTCGGCGACGGGTTCGACCTGGTGTTCCCGGTCTCGGCCGTCCGGGGCGAGGGCATCGACGCGGTCCGGCGCGCGGTCCCGTACGGGACCACCGCCGCGCTGCTCGGGTCGTCGGGCGTCGGGAAGACCACTTTGGTCAACGCGCTCGCCGGGACCGCGCTCGACACGGGCGAGATCCGCGCGGCCGACTCGCGCGGCAGGCACACGACGACCGCCCGGCGCCTGCTCCCCCTGCCCGGGGGCGGGTGGCTGGTGGACAACCCCGGGATCCGCTCGGTCGGCCCTACCTCGGCCGAGGCGGTCGACGAGGTGTTCGCCGACGTGGCCGCGCTCGCCGCCCATTGCCGGTTCCGCGATTGCGTCCATGTGTCCGAGCCCGGCTGCGCGATCGTCGCCGCGCTCGACGACGGCTCGCTGTCGCGCCCCCGGTACGAGGCGTGGCAGAAGCTCCTGCGCGAGCTCGCGTACGAGGAGCGGCGGGCCGACCCCGACGCCGAGCGGGCGGAGCGGAGCCGATGGAAGAAGATCCACCGGGCACAGCGGCAGCGCGACGATCTCCGGCGGCGGTTCGAGGACTGAGGCTCACCCGCCCAGGAACGCGGCGTCGATCTCGGCCACCTGCTCGTCGGGGAGCGTGATCGCCGCCGCCCGCGCGCTCCGGGCTGCGTTCTCCGGCCGCGAAGCGCCCGGGATCGGCACGATCACCGGGCTCTTCGCCAACAGCCACGCGAGCGCGACCTGGGGCGCCGTCGCGCCGCACGCGCGCGCGATCCGGACCAGGGTCGGGTCCGACGCGACCCTGCCGATGCCGCGGCTGCCCCCCACCGGGGAGTACGGGAGGAACGCCACCCCGTGCTCGGTGCACCAGTCCACCACCCCGTCGCGGAACGCTCGGGTGTCGTGCACGCTGCACCGGTTCTGGACACTCGCGATCGGCACGATCGCCGCTGCCTGGGCGATCTGCTTCACCGTCACGTTCGACAGCCCGACGTGCGCGACCTTGCCGGCCGCCCGCAGCTCGGCCAGCGCCCCGATCGAGTCCGCGAACTTGACCCGATCGTCGGGCGCGTGCAGCTGGTACAGGTCGATCCGCTCGACCCCGAGCGCGGCGAGACTGCGGTCGCACGCGGCCTTCAGGTGCTCGGGCCGCCCGTCGCGGTCCCACCGCCCCTCCGGCCGGGTGCACCCGCCCTTGGTCGCGACGGTGATCGCGCGCCCTTGTGCGAACCTCCGGATCGCCTCGGCGATCAGCCGCTCGTTGTGCCCGAGGTCGGCGTCGTCGAGGCAATACACGTCGGCGGTGTCGACGAAGTCGATCCCCGACTCGAACGCCGACTTCAACGTGTCGAGGGACCGGGCCCGATCCGGCCGCCCCGCGATCGACATCGGCATCCCGCCGAGCCCGATCGGGAACACCGTGATCCCTGTGGTTCCGAGCGTCCGTGGCGTCATCGCTCCTCCGCTGGCCATCCTGCCACGGGCGGACCGGCGCGTTAACGAACCGGGATTTCGGCGTCATCGGACCCGGACCACGCGACCCGGCACTGGAGCCCCGACCATGCGGATCCTCGAGCGGCGGACCTATCTCGGACCCAACTTGTACGCCCAATTTCGGGTGATTCGGCTCCTGCTGGATCTCGGCCCGCTCGAGGACGCCCCGTCCGCCGAGATCCCCGGGTTCGTCGACCGGTTGGTCGCGGCGCTCCCCGGGCTGCGCGAGCACGGGTGCTCGTACAGCGAGTCGGGCGGGTTCTTGCGCAGGTTGTCGGAAGATCGCGGCACCTGGATGGGCCACGTGCTCGAGCACGTGGCGATCGAGATCCAGAACGCGGCCGGGTTCCGGGTCAGCTTCGGCAAGACCCGCGGGGCGGGCCCGGTGGGGCAGTACCACGTGGTGTTCGAGTACGAGGACCCGTGGGTGGGGATGGCGGCGGGCGAGCTCGCGCTGCGCCTGCTGCACCACCTGATCCCGTCCGACCTCCGGCCCGACGCCCCCGACGAGCGGAACGAGGCCGGGGAGCCCGTTCCGTTCGAGTTCCAGCGCGAGCTCGAGAACCTGATCCTCGAGGCGCAGAGCCGGGCGTTCGGCCCGTCGACCGCCTCCCTCGTGCGGGCGGCCGAGGCGCGCGACGTCCCGTGGATCCGGATCGGCGAGGCGAGCCTGGTCCAGTTCGGCCACGGGTTCCGCCAGAAGCGGATCTGGGCCACCGTGAGCAGCGAGACCCGGAACATCGCGGTCGAGATCGCCTCGGACAAGAACCTCACCAACCGGATCCTGGCCGACATGGGGTTGCCGGTCCCGAAGCAACACACCGTGCGGTCGGTCGACGACGCGCTGCGCGCGTGGCGGCGGATCGGCGGCCCAGTGGTGGTCAAACCGCTCGACGCGAACCACGGGCGCGGCGTGTCGATCGACCTGAACGACGAGCCGGCGGTGCGCGCGGCGTTCGACACGGCGAGCCGGATCAGCCGGACCGTGCTGGTCGAGGAGTGCATCCGCGGGTTCGATCACCGGCTGCTGGTGGTGCAGGGGCGGCTGGTCGCGGCGAGCAAGCGGGTGCCGGGCCACGTGGTGGGCGACGGCCTGCACACGGTGCGCGAGCTCGTCGACGCGGTGAACGCCGATCCGCGCCGCGGCGTGGGCCACGAGAAGGTGCTCACCCGGCTCGAGCTCGACGGTCAGGCGAACCGCCTGCTCGAGGTGGCCGGGCACACGGTCGACACGGTGTTGCCTGCCGGCGAGGTGTTCTTCCTGCGGTCCACCGCGAACCTGTCGACCGGCGGGACCGCGATCGACGTGACCGACGTGATCCACCCGGACAACCGGGCGATGGCGGAGCGGGCCACCGCGGCGGTCGGGCTCGACGTGTGTGGGGTCGACTTCCTCACCGCCGACATCACCCGGTCGTGGCTCGAGGTGGGCGGCGGGATCTGTGAGGTCAACGCGGCCCCCGGGTTCCGGATGCACGTCGCGCCCAGTGAGGGCAAGCCGCGCGACGTTGCGGGCGCGGTGATCGACATGTTGTTCCCGCCCGGCACGCCGACCCGGATCCCGATCGCGTCGGTCACAGGCACCAACGGCAAGACGACCACCTCGCGGATGTTGGCCCACATCCACAAGATGGCCGGCGCGGTGGTCGGGCTGACCACCACCGACGGCGTGTACATCGACGGCACCCGCACCGTGCCGGGCGACATGACCGGGCCGATCAGCGCCCAGATG
>JBEBJC010000980.1:0-3393 GCA_040080105.1 Myxococcota bacterium | reverse complement strand
GACGGCAGTTACGAGCCCACCGCGGCGGTGCTGGAGCCCGCGGCGGCAGCGCTCGTCGAGCGCGCGGCCCCTGCGCCGGGGGAGGCCGCGCTCGACCTGGGGTGCGGCACGGGCACCGCCTCGGCCCGGCTCGCCGCGGCGGGGGCCTCGGTGGTCGGGGTCGACCCGGCGGCTCGCCTGCTCGAGGTCGCGCGGGCCGCGGTCCCGGCCGCGACGTTCCGGCGCGGGACCGCCGAGGCGATCCCGGCGGACGACCGGTCGTTCGAGCTCGCGGTGTCGTCGTTCGCGCTGATCTTCTGCCCCGAGCCCCAGCGGGCCGCGGCGGAGCTCGCGCGGGTGATCCGGCCGGGCGGCCGGTTCCTGATGTCGGCGTGGCTGCCCGAGGGCGGGATCTCGGCCGCGTCGATCGCGATGTTCACGATCGCCGCGCGCCACCTGCCCCCGATGCCGCCGCGGCCGGCATGGGGCGACCCGGCGTTCGTGCAGGGCCTGTTCGAGCAGGTCGGCGCCACGGTCACGATCGCGCGGGAGACGCTGCGGTTCAGCGCCCCGTCGGCGGCGGCGTGGTTCGCCGACCAGGAGTCGAACCACCCGGGGTGGCGCGCGGTGAGGCGCGCCCTCGCGGACGCGCCGGGGGCGTGGGACGAGGTCCGCGCCGCGAGCGTGGCCGCGCTCGAGGCGGCGAGCGCCCGAGGGCCGACGATGGAGGTCGACAGCCCGTACTTCGTGGTCGAAGCCCGGTTCGGCTGAAGGCTGGCTCGTCGGCGAGGTGGGCTCAGCGCACGTTGAGCGTGAACGGGCCCGCTTCCCCGACCCAGAACGTGTCGACCACCACGATCACGGTCTGGCCGGCCGTCAGCTCGACCGAGATCTCGGACGTGAGGCCGGCGGCGTCGTCGTTGCACTCGACCGCCGCGCCCCCACACGCGTCGAGCGCGTACAGCACGGTGTCGATCGGCGAGCCGAGCGTGTCCATCACGTACACCCCGTCTGCGGGCGCGGTGAACTCGAACGAGACGTCCGCGGTGTTCGCGCCGTCGATGCACCCGTCGTTGTCGTCGGTCTTCCCGAGCAGGTCGCCGGTCACGGTGATCGGCAGCGCCCCCGACAGCACCTCCTCCGGGCACACCGTCGCGCACGCGGGCTCGAGCACGCAGGCCTGATCGGTGCAATCGGCCGCGACGTCGCCGTCGTCGTCGAGCCCGTTCGCGCAGTCCTCGGGGCACGCCGGGTCGGTGGCGCAGCTCTGGTCGAAGCAGTCGAGCTCGTAGTCGTCGTCGTCGTCGACCCCGTTGGCGCAGTCTTCGACACACGGCTCGACGCCCTCACAGTCGGGGTCGAGGCAGTTCACCAGGCCATCGACGTCGTTGTCCAGCCCGTCGGCGCAGTCCTCGGTGTCGGCGGGGGTGAACACCACGAGCTCGTACGGCCCCTCGGCCTGTTGGCCGAAGTCCGACCCGTCGACCACGACGGTCACGGTCTGCCCGGCCACCAGCTCCACCGCCGCCGCGCCGTAGGTCTGCTCGGCGCACGCGAGCTCGGCGCCCCCGCAGCCGTCGTAGATCGCGGTCACGGCCAAGAACGGCGGGTTCCACGGCCCGTCGGGCCCGACCTCCTGCCCGAACGCGTACGTCCCGTCGGCCGGCGCGGTGAACGACAGCGACTGGTCCGGCGCCTCGGACGCGTACCCGAACACACACGACGGCCGGACCTCGTTCGGCTGGCCCACGGTCGAGCCGGCCATCCGCTCCCCGGTCCACCCGAGGTCCGGGCAGGTCGGCACACAGTTCGGGGCGGCGGCGCAGTCGGCGTCGAGGCAGTCCCACTCGGAGTCCACGTCCTCGTCGACGCCGTCGTCGCACACCGTCTCGGTCGGCGGCACCACCCACACCGACAGCACGAAGTCCTGCGCCTCGACGCTGTCGACCGCGACCAGCACCGTGTCGCCCGCGTCCAGGTACTGCTTGACCACGCCGTAGCCACAATCGAGCTCGAACCCGCCGCACTCCTCGAACAGGCTCACCACCGCGGGCCCGTCCGACGACACCGCGAACGCGTAGTCCGACGCCGCCGAGGCGGTGAACACGTAGGTCCCGTCCTCGGACGAGATCCCGTAGTAGCCGTAGTAGAAGTCGCACCCGCTCGCGCCGTCGTCGTCGGAGGCGGTGCTCCCGGCGAGCTCCGTGGGGGCCGCCCCCAGCGTGCCGTCGGCGCACGAGAAGTCGGCGGGATCGGTGTCGGCGTCGCTGTCGGCGTCGCTGTCCGAGTCGGCGTCGCTGTCGGTGTCCGCGTCCGAGTCGGAGTCGGCGTCCGTGTCGGTGTCTGCGTCGACCGGGTCGGGGTCGGTGGGGGTGGTCTTGTCGCCGGTGCAGGCGGCGAGCGCGAGGAGGAGCCAGCGGGACATCGGGGTTCCTGGATCAGGGAGTGGGAGAGACGAGGGCGTACAGGTCGGCGACGAGCTGCCCGTGCCCGAGGAGCCGCATCGAGTCGTAGTCGACCCGCCACACGTCGGCGCCGCTCGGGCCGACCTCGCGGATCACGCCGGTGTCACCGACGAGGTGCAGGGTGTTGCCGTTGGCGAGCCGCCACGCCTGCCCGTTCGACCCCACGAACACGCCGGACTTGCTCGACCACACCAGGTCGAGCGCGCCGGCGGCGTGGTCCACCGCGTACTCCATCAGCTGCGTGTCCCCGTCGTTGTTGGCGGACATCAGCAGCGTCCCGGTCGGCGTCCACGAGATCCCGTGTTGCCAGTTGAACTGGTCGGCCGGGTCGGTGAACGTGTAGCCGCCGGGGAACTCGCCGGCCCACCACGAGATCTGGCTCGTCGAACGCTCGATCTCGAGGATTGTGCTGTTGGTGTAGAAGCTGTACAGGTAGGTGTCGGTCTCGGGCCGGTAGAACAGCCCGTTCGACTCGCACCCACCGACCCCCGGCCAGTCGTCGAGGCAGGTCCACAACACCGTCTCGTCGGCCTGGCCGGGCGCCTTCTCCACCAGCGCCTCGTCGCCGCCGTGCGCCTGGCTGCCCCACACGAGGGTGCCGTCGGGGAGCTGCACGAACGGGTGGTGCAGCCCGGGGGTGTCGATGACCTCGATCTCGCGGTCGAGGTAGGTGGCGTGGACCTTGGAGCCCGCGCCCGTCCCGAAGTCCGACCAGTAGCGCGACTCGTCCCACAACACGTGGTCCCCGCTCGCCGCCACCTGCGCGAACACCACCAACGCGTCCTCGACCCCCGGGATGGCCCACACGACCCGGGCCTGCCGATCGAGCAGCAGCGTCCAGTACTTCCCGCTCTGCCAACCGCCCGGCTCGGAGCAGATGCTGGTGAGCAGGTACTCCTCCGGGCTCTGCGCAGTGGGCTCGGACACCGTGACCCGCGCGCGCGGCAGA
>JBEBJC010000081.1:0-15141 GCA_040080105.1 Myxococcota bacterium | reverse complement strand
CCCACCCCACCGCTGACATGCCCGGCAGCCCGCTGGTGCGGCAGCCACACCCCACCACCCGCGACGGGGGGGCACCCGGGAGGCGCTCGGGCAGGGCGCAGCTCGGGTCCGGGTCGTCCGGACACGGGTCGGCCGAGGTGCAGATCCCGTCCTGGTCGGGGTCGTCCGGCGCGTCGCGGACACACGGATCGATCGGGTCGCACACCCCGTCTCCGTCGGTGTCGTCGCCGACCGCGCCTGGACAGCCGTCACAGGCGTCCGGGATGTTGTCGAGGTCGTCGTCCTCGCCGTCGTCGCCCTCGGGGCACACGTCGTCGAGGTCACACACGCCGTCGTCGTCGTCGTCGTCGTCCGGCGGGTCGTCGGGGCAAGGGTCACACCCGTCGGGCGCTTGGTCGCCGTCCCGGTCGATCGCGTCGTCGAACCCGTCGCACAGGTCGCAGTCGTCGACCACCCCGTCGCCGTCGGTGTCGCCGCCCTGGCTGCAGTCGTCGCACCCGTTCGGCAGGCCGTCGCCGTCGGTGTCCAGGTGGTCGTCGAACCCGGGGCACTGGTCGAGGTCGTCGCACACACCGTCGCCGTCTTCGTCGCCGTCGGCGCCCGGGCACACGTCGCAGCCGTCGGGGATCCCGTCTGCGTCGGCGTCGAGCCGGTCGTCGTACCCGGGACACGTGTCGGTGGGGGCGGGGCCTTCGCCGAGATCGGAGCAGTCGAGGTCGACGCTCTCCACCAGCAGGTCGTCGGGCGCGCCGTCGCCGTCGGCGTCGCCGTAGCAGGTGTCGCCCCCGGAGCAGTCCTGGTCCACCCCGTCGGCCACGAGCTCGGCCGCGCTCGGCCCGATCGTCGCGCCGCCCTCGGCCGGGTCGTCCTCACAGTCGGCGAGGTAGTCGGCGCCGTCACCGTCGGCGTCGGGCCACGACCCGTCGCCGAGCAGGGCGCCGCGGTTCTGTCCGTCCGAGGCGGCGGCGAACAGGGCGTCGCCCACCGCGGGCGTCAGGCTGGTGAGGCTGCAGTCGTTCGCGCTCACCGCCACCGCCGGCGAGGCGTCGGTCAGCACGTTCGACGGGTCGGACACGTCGACCGAGCCGCCGGTGTCGTCGGCGTTGCCGGAGAACGTGACCCACGACAACACCGAGGGGGAGCTGGTCTGCACCGCGGTCTTGGTCCCCAGGTGGTCGCCGACCCACGTGTCGGTCAACGGGATCCCCACCGACCCGGAAAGCGCCTGGCCGGACAACACGGTGGACTCGTTGCCCACGAACGAGAGGTGGGACAGCTCCGACAAGGACGCGGTCGCGGTGATCCGCACCCCGCCGCCCGCGTCGGGCGCCAGGTTGCGCTCGAACACGAGTGACGAGCCGATCACCGCGCCGGCGCTCTGGTACAGCCCCCCGCCGAAGTTCGTGGCGGCGTTGGCGCAGAACACGACCCGGTCGTAGGTCGAGTCGCCGGCCTCCTGCCATACGCCGGCGCCGAAGTCGCTCGCGAGGTTCTCCCGCAGCAGCGACTCGGTCAGGGTGAGGCCGCCCTTCGCCCGCAGCGCGCCGCCCCGGACCGCGCTGTTCTCGAGGAACGACGACCGGCGGACGATCAACTTGCCGTCGGCGTCGATCGCCCCGCCGTCGCCGGTGGCCACGCCGGAGTCGAACGCGCACCGGTCGACCTCGAGGGACACCCCGGCGTCGACCGCGACGTGGCCCCCCGCGCTGGCGATCGCGTTCGAGAACGTCGACCCGGTGAGGGTCACCGACCCCTCGGTCGCCGCGACGAACCCGCCCGTGCCGGTGGCCGAGCCGTTGGTGAACACCGAGTCGACCACCTGCAGCACGTTCGCCGAGCCACCGTCGACCCGGATCGCCCCGCCGTCTCCGTCGGCCGACACGTCGGAGAACGTGCAGTCGGACACGAGCGCGCCGCCTTCGGTCACCCACACCGCGCGGCTCGTGTTCTGCCCGTCGAACGCGAGCTGCTCGAGCACCAGGGTCGCCTGGCCCGAGACCTGGAACAGGCCCTCGGGGGCGGAGGTGCGCAGGAGCGGCCGCCCGCCGACGCCCGCGACCGTGACCCCGCGGGTGATCGCGAGGGCCGGCTCGGTGGCGGTGTACGAGGCGTCGACCTCGATCCGATCTCCGGCGGCCGCGGCGGCCACGGCTGCGGCGAGGGTCGGGTGCTGAGCGGGCACCGACAGGGTGGCGGTCCACCCGACCGCCGGCCATGCTAGAACGAACGACATCGTCCCATCCTATCACCGCAGGCGGGATGGGTCAGTCAGCTGATGGAGTATGCAAGATGCGACTTTGGGCCTCCGCTTTCCTGTTGGTCTCGTGTAAGAAGGACAAGGAAGACACCGGCGACACCGGTGGAGACACCGAGACCGACACCGACACCGACACCGACGCCGACTCCGACACCGACACCGATGCGGACACCGACGCCGACCAGGGCGCGATGCGGCTGGTCAACGCGTCGGAGTCGTACGGCGCGGCGGCCGAGCTGTACGTCGAGGACAACACCGACCCGTTGATCTCGCTGCCGCCGATCCAAGGGTCGCCGTGGCGCCCGATCCCGGTGGGCACCTACAAGTTCTTCGTGGTGCCGGTGGGCGGCACCCCGTCCGACGACGTGTCGCTCGAGGTGACCGTGGCCGCGAGCGCGCGGTACACGATGGCGGTGGTGGGGCCGGCCGACGCGCCGTTCTTCACGGTCGAGCAGGACGACGTGGCCGGGCTCGCGGCGGACGAGGCGCGGTACTCGTTCCACCACGCGGCCGACGGCCTCGGGTCGATGGACCTCGTCGACCTCGAGCACGACATGACGATCGCGAGCGGGCTGGCGTTCGGGGCGAGCACGGTGGTCGAGTGGAAGGCCGGCCCGCTGCAGCTCGGGGTGGACACCACCGCCGACGGCGAGCCCGACTGGCGGTTCGACGTGCCGTCGGTCGGCACCCAGGTGTACGTGCCGTTCTTCGTGGCGTGGCAGGGCACCGACCTCGTGTTGTTCGGCGCGTCGCCGGCCGGGGCGGGCTCGACCGTGATCGGCCAGCCCACCGCGACCAGCACCGGCGACACCGGCGCGACCGAGCCCCCGGCCGACACGAGTGACACCGGCGCCGGCGGGTCGACCGCCGACACGGCCATCCCCGCCGACACCGCCGACACCGCCGACACCGCCGACACCGGGGCCTGACCGAGAGGAGGAGTGATGCTCAGCCGTCGCGGGTTGTTGCGTTCGGGAGCGGCCGCCGGCCTGCTCGGCCGGGTGGAGCTGGCGCGAGCCGCGTCGTCCAGCCCGCCCGAGTTCTTGGTGGTCGTGTTCGCGAACGGCGGCTGGGACGTGACGTTCGCGATGGATCCGAAGCCCGCCGACGACCGGGTCGACGGACCGTGGGTGGACGCGACGCAGAACCCCGACGACGTCGAGGAGCTGCGGGTCATCAACGGGATCCCGGTCCAGTGCAACGACCTGAAGCGGAAGTCGGTCACCTCGTTCTTCGAGACCTGGGGGGACCAGACGGCCGTGATCAACGGGATCTGGACCGGCTCGATCGTGCACCAGCCGAGCCGGATCCGGATGCTCACCGGGACCGCGTCGGCCGAGGAGCCCGACTTCGCGTCGATCACCGGCGCGTCGAAGGGGGTGTCGGTCGACCTGCCGCTCGGCACGATCGACTTCTCGGGCCTCGGGTACGCGGGCCAGTTCGCCGCGAAGACCGGTCGGATCGGGTACTCGAGCCAGTTCAAGTCGCTGCTCGACCCCACCGCCGCGTTCGGCGCGCCCCCGGACGCGGACTACTCGTTGCCGGTGTGGTTGCCGGACGTGAGCCAGGAAGCAGCGGTGCACCAGCACCTGCTGGCTCGGGTCGCGAAGCTGAGGAAGGTCTACGGCGACGGCGGTCACAACGACCAGCTGCTCGACGACATGATCGAGTCGTACGCCCGTCGCGAGCGGCTGCTCGAGAACGCGGAGCTGATCGCGGGGCGGCTGCCGATCGGGGTCGCGCCGTCGCTCGACCTCCAGGCCGACGTGGCGGTCGACCTGCTGGCGGGCGGGGTTTGCCACACGATCACCCTCGCCGACATGCAGGAGAGCTGGGACACCCACGACTCGAACACCCTGCAGCACGACAACTACCAGGCGCTGTTCACCTCGGTGAACCGGCTACTGGACGCGCTGCGCACCCGGGGGATCCTCGAGCGCACCCTGGTGGTGGTGATGAGCGAGATGACCCGCACCCCGAAACGCAACTGGAAGGGCGGCAAGGACCACTGGGCCCACACCTCCCAGCTGTGGATCGGGTCCGGGGTGAAGGGCGGGACCGTGGTCGGCGGGACCGACGAGTACGTCGAGTCGTTGCCGGTCGACCTCGCGACCGGGGAGGTGCGCCCCGACGGCCAGCTGAACAAGTACGACAACCTGGTGGCGGGGCTGGTGGCGCACCTCGGCGTCGATCCGGAGCCGTACTTCCCCGGCGTGGTGCCGTTCCGAGGCGCGTCGGTCTGAGGGCCCGCCTCACGCCGGGTCCCGCGCAATAGTTCTTCGCACACGGCGAAAGTCGTGGGCCCGCGCGCCAGGTCCCCGGGTCGATGCAAGTGGGCACTTGCAGGTGACCCCTCCGGCTGAGTACGGACTGTCCCGATGACGACACGGGACGACGCGATCCTCGACGCCGCCTTGCAGGTGGTCGAGCTCGAAGGCCTGCGGGGCGCCACCACCCGGCGGATCGCCGACGTGGCCGGCGTCAACGAGGTCACGCTGTTCCGCCGGTTCGGGTCGAAGGACCAGCTGCTGTGTGAGGCGTTCCGCCGCCGCGGCACCACCCTCGACGCGCTGCTCCCGAGCGAGCCTGTCGACCCCGAGGCCGAGCTCAGCGCGTGGGTGATGGGCCACGCGGTCCACCTGCACCGGTCGCGCTCGCTGATCCGCTCTGCGCTGACCGAGATGGTGGCGCACCCGATGGTGTGCTCGGCCGCGCACGCCCGGCCGCGCCAGATCGCCGCGATGCTCGAGACCTACCTCGAGCGGCTCCGCCAGTCCGGGCGCGCGCCCGGGGACTGGAGCGCCTCGGCCGCCACCCGGATGCTGATGGGGGCCCTGTTCGGGGAGCTCGTCGCCGACCCGATGATGAACGAATCCACCCACGAGTTCGATCCCGAGGCGATCGCCGCGCGGTACGTGCCGCTGCTGTTGCGCGCCATCGGGGTGGAGAGAGGACCCGCCCGATGATCGTGTCGTTGTTGCTGCTCACCGCTCACGCCCAGGAGCCGGGCGCTCGCGCCCTGTCGATCGAGGAGGCGCTGCGCCAGGCGCAGGCCTCGAGCGAGACGATCCGGATCGCGGAGGCCCAGGTCGGCCAGGCCGACGCGGACAAGATCACCGCCCGCTCGGCGTACCTGCCGTCGGTCGCGGGCTCGGTCACCTACCAGCGCACGTTCGCCACCGAGTTCGACGACCTGTTCTCCGGGTTCGGCGCGCCTGCGGGTGTGCCCACCACCGTCCCGACCACCGGCACCCCGCCGACCACCGTCACCACCGACACCGCGCCCACCGGGACCGGCACCTCGACCGCCACCGACGGCGGAGACTCGGGCGGGGGCTCGCTCCCGTTCGGCCAGCCGAACACCTGGCGCGCGGGGTTCACCGTGCAGCAGGGCATCTACGGCGGCGGCCGGGCCGGGGCGCTGAACCGGATCGCCGCCGCGGGCGGCCGGTCGGCCGAGGTGGGGCTCGAGGCCGCGCGCGCCCAGCTCGCGCTCGACACGGCCTCCGCGTACTTCGACGCCGCGCTCGCCGACCGGCTGTTCGAGATCGCCACCGCCAGCTTGTCCCAGGCGGAGGCGGCGCTGCGCCAGACCGAGCTCGGGGAAGGGGTCGGGCGGCAGCCGGAGTTCGACCTGTTGCGGGCGAAGGTGGTGGTCGACAACCAGCGGGTCGCGGTGATCAACGCGCGACGCCAGCGGGACCTCGCGTTCCAGCGGCTGAACCAGCTGCTGCAGCTCCCGATCGACACCTCGCTCTCCCTCACCACCTCGATCGAGGGCACCGACGTGTCGGCGCTCGCGCGGCAGGTGGTGGGACCGGTGCTGGAGGACACGCCCCGCGCGCCCGTCCGCCAGCTGTCGGAGCTCGCCGACATCTCGCGCTCGTCGGTGGCGCTGGCCCGCGCCGACGCGCTGCCGTCGCTCGGGGCGAGCGCGAACATCGGGTGGGTCGCGTACCCCGAGGGCGCGCTGCCGTTCCAGGACACCTCGTGGTACTCGTCGATCTCGGCCACAGTGGCGCTGTCGGTGCCGCTGTTCAACGGCGGCCGGCTGTGGGGCGCGTACCAGAAGGCGGTCGACGCCGCCGCGGTGTCGGCAGCCCAGCTGCAACAGACCACCGAGCTCGCCGAGCTCGACGCTCGGTCCACCGCCTCGGGCCTCGAGGCGGCCGAGGCCCAGTGGACCGCGACCGACGGGGTGGTCGAGCAGGCCCAGCGCGCGTACGAGCTCGCCGAGCTGCGGTTCGACGAGGGCGTCTCGACCCAGCTCGAGCTGTCCGACGCCCGCCTGCAGCTCGAGCAGGCGCTGGTGAACCGCGCGCGGTCCGCGCGCGACCTCGCAGTGGCGCGGATCCGCGTGTCGCTGCTCGCGTCCCTTCCCCTCTCCACCCCGTTCTGACCGAGGTACCCGTGTTCGTCTCCACCCTGATGCTCGCGCTGGCCGCGTGCAGTCGAACCCCGGGCGGCGTGGACGCCGACGGGGGCGCTCCCACCGTGCTCGGCCCCGCCGACGTGGCGACGGTCGAGCAGCGGCAGATCGCGAGTGGTCCCCGGATCTCCGGGACGCTCGAGCCGGTGCAGAAGGCGGTGATCCGCGCCGAGGCCGGCGGCTCGGTGCTCGAGGTCCTCGTGGAGCTCGGTGACACCGTGACCGTGGGGCAGGTGCTCGGCAAGATCGAGACCAGCGGCTCGGGCGACCTGTGGCGGTCCGCTCAGGCCGGCGTGGTGTCGGCCGAGCAGGACCTGCGGGTCGCCGACAAGGACCTCGACCGCGCGCGGCGCCTCGCCGAGGCGGGGGCGCTGTCCCCGCGTGACCTCGAGGTGGCCGAGAGCCAGCGGATTTCGGCCGAGGCCCGCCTCGGGGGCGCGCGGGCTCAGCTCGCGTCCGCCGGGAGCCAGCTCGGCCGCACCACGCTGAAGTCGCCGCTCGCGGGGGTCGTGTCGGAGCGGGCCGCCCGCATCGGCGACGTGGTCTCCCCGGGCTCGCCGATGTTCACCGTGATCGAGCCGTCGTCGCTGCGGCTCGAGGCGTCGGTGCCGGCTTCGGCGGTGTCGATGCTCCAGCTCGGCGCCGCGGTCGAGTTCGAGGTCCAGGGCTACCCCGGTCGGACCATCGAGGGGACGATCGACCGGATCTCTCCGGCGGTCGACCCGACCACCCGGCAGATCCCGGTGTTGGTCACGGTGCCGAACGCAGGCCACGCGCTCGTCGCCGGGCTGTTCGCCGACGGCCGGATCGCGAACGACCTGCACCAGGGCCTGGTGGTCCCGCTCGCCGCGGTCGACGAGACCGGGGCGGTCCCGGCGGTGCTGCAGGTGCGCGAGGGGACCGTGGTGCGCACCGAGGTCGAGCTCGGCACCCACGACGACGCGACCGAGGTGGTCGAGGTGGTGCGCGGGCTCGCCGCCGGCGACGTGGTGATCCTCGGCTCGGCCGGCGACGTGCCGCCGGGCGCCCACGTCACCCTGCAGGCCGCCGCGGCCGGGGAGGGCTGACCGATGTGGATCAGCGACTTCTCGATCCAACGCCCGGTCGTGACCGTGGTGTCGATGCTCGCGCTCGCGCTGTTCGGCGTGTTCGCGTTGTTCGCCCTGAAGACCGACGAGTTCCCCGAGATCAACCCGCCGGTGGTGTCGATCTCGATCCCGTACCCGGGCGCCTCTCCCTCGTCGGTCGAGCGTGAGGTGATCGACCCGATCGAAGACGCGATCTCGGGGATCTCCGGGGTCGACAAGATCACCTCGACCTCCCTCGACAGCTTCGGCGTGGTGGTGGTCGAGTTCGTGTTCGAGAAGGACCTGCAGCAGGCGACCCAGGACATCCGCGACAAGATCTCGGAGATCCGGGCCGAGCTGCCGACCGAGATGAAGGAGCCGATCCTGTCGCGGTTCGACCCGAACGACCTGCCGATCTTGTCGCTGGTGTTGGCGTCGGACCGGTACTCTCCGCCCGAGCTGACCAAGATGGCCGACCCCGCGATCACCGGCGAGCTGCAAGGGCTCGGCGGGGTCGCGTCGGTCGCGCTGGTGGGCGGGGTCGAGCCCGAGCTCACGGTGGAGCTGCACCCCGAGGCGCTGCAGGCCACCGGCATCAGCGTCGGTCAGGTGGTGCAGGCGCTGCAGGTCGCGAACCTCGCCGCGCCGGTCGGGCGGATCACCACCGACCGCGAGGAGCGCACGATCCGGCTGCAAGGCCGGCTCGAGGACCCGGTCGACTTCGAGGAGATCACGGTCGCGGCCGGTCGCAACGGCGGCCTGGTGCGGCTCGGTGACCTCGCCACCGTGCGGGCGGGGGTCGAGGAGCAGCGCTCGCTGGCGCTGTTCGACGGGGTGGAGGCGGTCGGCATCGACGTGGTGAAGGCCACCAACGCCAGCACCACCGACGTGAGCGAGCGCGTGCGCGAGCGGGTGGCCGACATCGCGGCCGACCTACCCGACGGCGTGCAGCTCACCGTGGTGCGCGACTCCGGGATCCGGGTCGAGCACTCGGTCGCCGACGTGCAGTACACCCTGGTCGAGGGCGCGCTGCTCACCGTGCTGGTGGTGTTCGTGTTCCTGGGCTCCTGGCGGTCGACCGTGATCACCGGGCTCGCGCTGCCGGTCAGCGTGCTCGCGGCGTTCATCATGGTGTACGCGTTCGGGTTCACCCTGAACACCATGTCGCTGCTCGGCCTGTCCCTCGCGATCGGCATCCTGGTCGACGACGCGATCGTGGTGCGCGAGAACATCGTGCGGCACATGGAGATGGGCAAGGACCACTACACGGCGGCCCGCGAGGGCACGGCCGAGATCGGCCTCGCGGTCGCGGCGACCACGTTCTCGATCGTCGCGGTGTTCGTGCCGGTCGCGTTCATGGGCGGTCTGGCCGCGCAGTGGATGGGGCCGATGGCGCTGACCATCGCCTCGTCGGTGATGGTGTCGCTGTTCGTGTCGTTCTCGCTCGACCCGATGTTGTCGGCGTACTGGCCCGACCCCGACCTGCACGGGTCGGAGCGGAACTGGATCGGGCGCCAGGTCGGGAAGTTCAACCGGTGGCTCGACCGGCAGACCGAGCGGTACAAGAAGGTGATCGAGTGGAGCGTGGCGAGCTGGACCCACAGCCTCGCGCTGTGGGGGCTCGCGATCCTGTCGTTCGTGGGCGCGCTGGCCCTGCCGTTCTCCGGCGCGGTCGGGACCTCGTTCTTCCCGGTGCAGGACCGGTCGGAGTTCAGCGTGAGCCTCGATCTCGCGCCCGGCGCGAGCCTCGAGTACACCCGGGCCAAGGCGCTCGACGCCGCGGCGATCGCGAACCGCCACGAGGGGGTCGAGCACACCTACGTGACGATCGGCGGGCGGACGGGCGCGGTCGACCAGGCCACGATCTACGTCCGGCTGGTCCCGAAGGCCGATCGGTCCGAGCACCAGGACGACGTGGCGACCACCGTGATCGGCGCGATGGACCGGCTGGCCGGGGTGAAGGCGTCGATGATGGGCGGGTTCGGGCCGCAGAAGCAGATCCAGCTGCAGCTCGAAGGGCCTGACGTGGACCAGCTGTCCGAGGTCGCGGAGGGCCTCGCGGTCGAGGTGGCGAAGATCGAGGGCGCGGCGGACGTGGGGCTGTCGAACCGCGGCTCTCGCCCGGAGCTCGCGGTCACGCTGAACCGCGATCTGGCGGCGTCGCTCGGGCTGTCGGTGGGCACCATCGCTCAGGCGCTCCGCCCGGCGTTCGCCGGGATCGACGTGGGCGACTGGGTCGATCCGCAGGGGGAGACCCGCGACGTGACCGTGCGGTTCTCGCCCGAGGCCCGCGCGCGGGCGTCCGACCTCGAGGGGCTGCCGCTGGTCGTGCCTTCGGCCAGCGGGTCGCGCACCCTGCCGCTCGGTCAGGTCGCGAACATCGAGCCCGGGCGGGGCCCGGCCCAGATCCAGCACCTCGATCGCAAGCGGGTGGTGTCGGTCGAGGCGAACACTCGCGGCAAGCCGATGTCGGCGGTGATGGAGGGGATCAACCAGGTGCTCGCGGTCACCGAGCTACCCGCCGGGGTCCACGTGGCCGCCGGCGGCGACGTGGAGCGGCAGCAGGACGTGTTCGGCCGGATGTTCGGCGCGCTGGGGGTCGCGGTGCTGCTGATGTACCTGATCCTGGTGGTGCAGTTCGGCAGCTTCATCGACCCGCTGCCGATCATGTTGTCGCTGCCGCTGTCGCTGATCGGGGTGATGCTCGCGCTGTTGATCACCAACAGCACGGTGAACCTGATGTCGATGATCGGCATCTTGTTGCTGATGGGCATCGTCGCGAAGAACGCGATCTTGCTGATCGACTTCGCCAAGTGGGCGCAGGAGGAGTCGGGGGTCGACCGGAAGACGGCGATCGTTCAGGCGGGCGCCACCCGGCTCCGCCCGATCCTGATGACCAGCGTGGCGATCGTCGCGGGCATGTTGCCGGTGGCGCTCGGCACGGGCGAGGGGGCCGAGTTCCGGGCGCCCCTCGGGCGGGCGGTGATCGGCGGGGTGATCACCTCGACCGCGCTCACCCTGCTGGTGATCCCGTCGATCTACAACCTGTTCTCGACCGCGCGCGACCGGATCTGGGGCTGGCTGTTCCCGCCGAGCGCGGACGCGGCGGTGCACCCCGCCCCGCACCCGGCTACCAAGTAGGCATGTGGCTCGTCTCGACGTTGGCGCTCGCGGCCTCCCCGTGTGACACCCGGGCGACCCGCAAGCTGTTGCGGGAGGCGGCAGCCGCCGACGGCGACGCCGCCGCCCGCACCCTGCTCGACACCCGGGCCGAGTGCGCGGCGGAGTGGGTGGTCGACGTGGTCGGGGATCCGGCGCGCCGCGGGGCGGCGGAGCTGGTGGTGGCCCGCCTCGACACGTTGCCGGAGGAGCTCGCGGTGGCCGCCGCGACCGCCGGGGTCCGGGGCCCCCACGCCGCGCTGTTCGAGCCCGCGTTGTGGAGCAGCGGACGCGCCCGGCTGCGCGCGGTGCTCGCCGCCGACGCGCCACCGGAGTCCGCCGGCGGGCTGTAGCGGCGGTTCAGGTCGTGGCGAGCGCCTCGCGAACCGTGAGCGCCCCCGCGCGGCCGGCGGGCGCCCAGGTCGCAGCGACCGACAGGAACGCCACCAGCGCTACCCACGCCCCAGCGGCCGACCACGAGAACGCGAACGGCAGCGGGGCCAGGAACCCCATCCGGCCGACCACCCCGTCGATCGTCCACGTCAGCGGGACGGCGCCGAGGAACGCCAGGGTCGTGCTGCCGACCGCGGTGACCAGCGACTCGGACAGGAACATCCGGCTGACCTGGCCCGGCGTCGCGCCGAGGGACTTCAGCACCCCGATCTCGCGCGTGCGCTCCACCACGTCGATCGCGGTGGTGGCTGCGAGGCCGAGCCCGCCCACGATCGCCATCACCAGCGCCATCGCCGTCAGCGACTGCACGAGGAGCTCGATGTGCCCGCCGACCGCGAGCTCGAGCTCCGCCCGCGGGATCACCACGTCGAGCGGGGCCTGGTCGAGCGCCGCCTCCACCGCCGACACGACCTCCCCCGGCGAGGCGCCGGGCGCCGCCGCCAACCGGACCATCGAGGTGGTGGGCTCCGACCCGCGGGCCACGTACACCGCTCCGGGCGAGGCGATCTCCTCGACCACCCCGACCACGTGCAGGTGCCGCTCCACGCCTTCGATCGACAACGCCAGGTCGTCGCCCACGGCGAGGCCCGGCCGCTGGGCCTGAACCCCCTGGTTCACCACCGCCGCGTCGTGATCGCCGGCGACGAGCCACCGACCGGAGCGGAGCGGGAACCGCGCGAGCTGGGTGTCCGGTGGCACCGCGATCAGCGCGAGGCTGCCGTGGCCGCGGTCCGGCCAGGTGCGCGCGACCTCGACGCTCCCGCCCTCGGCGAACGCGGCCGAGCTGAAGTCCCACAGCTCGAGCCGCGCCACGCCCGCGACCGCGGCCAGCGGCTCCACCACGTCCAGCGGCACCGGCCGCGCGAACCGCACCTCGGCGGTATCGAAGCGGGTCTCCGCGATCTTCGCGAGGTTCAGCCGCCAGCTGTCGGACACGCTGCGGGCGGCCACGAACATCGCTCCGGCCGACGCGAGCAGCCCGAGCGTCAGCGCGAGGCGCGCGGGCCGGCGGAGCTTGGCGCGCACCGCCCGCGGCCACCGGGCGAACGCCGGGCCGAGGGTCTGCGGGCTCACCCCGTGCTGGTCCAGCGCCTGGCGCACGGTCGTGGTCGACGCTCGACCGATCGGCACCGCGGCGAGCGCGAGCGGCACGAGCACCCCGGCGACGCCCTGAACCCCCCACACCCACGGCGGCGACCATCGATCCGCGAGCTCGAAGTTCAGCAACCCCGCGACGAGCCCGGACAGCCCGGACGCCGACACCACACCGAGTGGGACGGCGACGGCGACCGCGGCGGCCCCGAGGGCCCCGACCAGGACGACGTACATCAGGGCGAGCTGCGCCCCGGAGGCGCCGACGGTCTTCATCACCCCGATCTCGCGCACTTGGCGGGCGAGGAGCGCGGCGAGGGAGGTCGCGACCAGCAGCGCGCTCAGCACGAGGGACAGCCCAGCGAACGTGGACAACAGCGTGAGCGCGGTGGTCATCTGGCGCTGGTGCGGGTGGCGCTCCAGCGGGGGCACCCGGATCTGGTGGACGGTCGCGCCGTCCTTCACCAGGGCGTCGGCGACGGTTCGTGCCGCCCGGTCGACCTCGGCGGTGTCGGCGCGGTCGGTGAACCGCAGGCGGAGGTCGTGCAGCGCCACCGGCCGCCCGAGCGCGTCGGCGAGCTGCTGGCGCGACACGTACGCGTACCCCACCCGCTCCTGCCACGCTGGCGCGAGCCCGGGGTCGTGCACGATGGCAGTGATCGGGAGCTCGGCCTCGGCCCCGTCGGCGAACCGCACGACCAGGCCGTCGTTCGGCTCGCCGATCGACAGGTCGAACAGCTCGGCCGCGGTCCGCTCCACCGCGAGCCCAGCTCGGCGGTCGCCGTCGACCGGGTGCTGGATGGCGAGGTGGTGGTCGAGGTCCGCCGCCACGAACAGCAGGATCGGCTTCCATTCGTCCCCGACGGCGAACCGCGCCCGCATCACCTCACCGGCCTCCGCGACCTCGACGCCCGGGAGCGCTCGCACCCGCGCGAGCAGGGTCGGATCGACGTCCGCACCGAGCTCGATCGTCGCGTCGGCCGGGTGGGTGTCGAGGTAGTTGCGGGCGATCTCCCGCGTCAGGACCGCGTACGCCCCGAGCACCCCGCCGACCGCCGCGAGGCTCACCGCGAGGGCGAGGATCATCCCGGCGAACCGCCCCCGCTCGACCCACGCGTCGCGCACGAGCTTCCTCCAGCGCGGGCTCATCGGAGCACCAGCTGCAGCGCCGTGGTGCCGGAGACCGAGAACGACAACTTGTCGAACGTCGGCATCCCGGACAGCAACCCGAGCGTGTAGCCGCCCGAGAACGCGAGCGGCTCCGCAGGCAGCCCCCACCGGTGGTCCAACGTCCCGTTGGCGTTGCCGTCGTGGTAGACCATTAGTGCCCACCGCCCACACGGGACGGCGGCGAACCGCAGCGTGGCCGTGGCTCCTCCCGGCTGCGCCTCGGCCTCGAGGCGCCCGTGGGGAGCGAACAGGTCGTCACCCTCCGCGAACAGGCGACCCACCACCCGGCCCTCGGGGCGCTCGATCCCGGTGAGCTGCACCTCCACCGTGCAAACGTCATCCACCGGCCACCTCCGCGAGGGTGGAGGTGGTGACGTCGACGACCTGGCCGTCGCGCAGGGTGACCACTCGGTCCACGCTCGCGCGCGCCCGCGGCTCGTGGGTCACGAACACCACGGTCTTGCCCTCGCGCACCAGTGAGCCGAGCAGCCCCAGCACGCGGTCGGCGGTCGCGGTGTCGAGGTTGCCGGTCGGCTCGTCCGCGAGGACCAGCGGCGGGTCGTTCGCCAGCGCGCGCGCGATCGCGGCGCGCTGCTGCTGACCACCGCTCAGCGCCGACGGCAACTTGTCTGCCTGATCGGCCACGCCGACCGAGTCGAGCAGCCACATCGCGCGGGCCCGCGCCGGCGCCCCCGCGAGCGTCCCGCACAGGTCCATCGGGAGCATCACGTTCTCGAGCACGGTGAGCGTCGGCAGGAGCTGGAAGAACTGGAACACGACCCCGACGCGGCGCCCGCGCCACCGCGCGAGGCCGGTCTCGTCCAACGTGTTCAGCGCGGTGCCGTCGACCACGAGCTCGCCCCTCGACGCCCGGTCGAGCCCGGCGATCAAGTGGACGAGGGTGGTCTTGCCCGAACCGGAGGCGCCGACGACCGCCACGAGCTCGCCGGCGGGCAGCTCGAGGTCGACTTGGCGCAGCGCCGAGAAGTCACCGGCGGGGGTGTGGAACACCTTGTCGACGCCGCGGAGAGAGACGAGGGGGGGCATCGGTCAACCCCCGTGCGCGGCGCGGATCGCGCCGATGAAGTGGACGACGAACGCGGCGCCGCCGAGCAGCACGATGGCTGCGATCCCGAAAGCGACGAGCTTCTGTGTGGTCATGTTCTCTCCGAACATCGGGCCCGTTATCGGACACCGTGTTCGATAGAGGAACCGTGCCCGCCGGCCGCGCCCATCGACACTCGGGCGCCGCCGACCGGTACCAGACAGACCGTACGCGAGTGTCCCGGAGTGACGATGACCAAGCCGCCGGATCGCCGGGTGGAGCGGACGCGCCGATTGCTCCGAGACGCGCTCGTGGCGTTGATCTTCGAGCGCGGGTGGGACGAGATCTCGATCAAGGACGTGTGTGAGAAGGCCGACGTCGGCCGGTCCACGTTCTACGCGCACTTCGGTGACAAGGAGGAGCTGCTCACCAGCGGGTTCGACGCGCTGGAGGCCGAAATGCGCGCCCA
>JBEBJC010000979.1:0-3397 GCA_040080105.1 Myxococcota bacterium | reverse complement strand
GGTGCGGGCCGTGCTCGGCGTCGCCGTGGGGGGGTTCCGGTCGACCGCGCCGAGCGACGTGGACGGAGACGGCGTGGTCGACGCGGTCGACCCGTGTCCGGACGGGGCGGAGGAGCTCAACGGGTACCGCGACGACGACGGTTGCCCGGACGAGCTGCCGTCGCTGGTGTTCGTGGCCCGGCGCGACGGGGTCGACGACCCGCTGGTCGCGCTGACGGTGTCCACCACCGACGGCACGAGCCGGGAGGTCGTGGGCCGGGCGGAGGTCTCCGGGGTGCCGGGGCAGACCTACCGGGCGGTGGCGAAGCTCGGCGGCTGTATGGGCGGCCTCGCCGAGGCGGCGCTGCCGGCCGAGGGCACGCTCGAAGTGCCGGTCGACATCGGGCGGGTCGACGCGCAGCTCACCGTGGTGGTCACCGACGGGGCGGGCCGCCCGCTCGAAGGGGCCGAGGTGAAGTACCTGATCGAGGACGACCGGTGCGCGCCGGCCGACACCGGGCTGGTGGCGGGCCGCGGCGTCCACCTGGTGGGGGCCGGCGAGGCCGAGGTGTTCCTCACTGCGCCCGGCTATGGCGTGTACCAGACCCGGCTCACGCTCGAGCCGGGGGAGAAGCGGCTGCTCGACCCGAAGCTCGCCCCCACCGGGGTCGCGCTCAAGGACGGCCGGATGCAGCTCGTCGACCCGATCGCGTTCGTCGGCGCCACCGCCACGTTGGGCGGGCCGAGCCGGCAGCTGCTCGGCCAGGTCGCGTCGATGATGATGACCCACGACTCACGGTTCGAGGTGCACGCGTGGGCGCCGGCGGGGGGCACCCAGGCGCTCGCGCAGCAGCGCGCTGCGGCGGTGGTGGACGAGCTGGTCGCGCTCGGCATGCCGCCCGACCGGCTGGTCGCGGTGGGCGAGGGCCCGCTGCCGCGCGGTCAGCGCGACCCGGTCACGTTCGTGGTGCTGCGCCCCTGAGCGAGGGATAGCTGAGGGCGCGCCCCGGAGGACGCCCCCGTGGAATCCAACACCCGCCCGCCCGTGCCGTCCGCGAAGTCCCGGTTCTTGTTCGTGTCGCTCGACTCCTACGTGGGCGACATCGCGTGGCAGGTGTCGAAGGAGGGCCACGAGGTCCGGTACTGGGTCGAGCGCCCGGAGGCCCGCGACATCGCGAGCGGGTTCGTCGAGCACTCGGTCGACTACCACGCCGACGTCGCGTGGGCCGACGTGATCGTGTTCGACGACACGCTGGGCCAGGGCGCCAAGGCCGCGGCGCTGCGCGCGGCCGGGAAGAAGGTGATCGGCGGGACCGCGTACACCGACCGGCTCGAAGACGACCGGTCGTTCGGGCAGGAGGAGCTGCGCAAGGCCGGGGTCGAGATCCTGCCGTTCTGGGACTTCTCCGACTTCGAGTCGGCGATCGCGCACATCCGGGCCAAGCCCGATCGGTACGTGCTCAAGCCGTGTGGGGAGGCCGCGAACACCAAGCGGTGGCTGTTCGTCGGCGACGACGAGGACGGGTCGGACGTGATCCGGATGCTCGAGGCGCACGAGCGCGCCACCGGCCCGAAGATCGAGCAGTTCCAGCTGCAGAAGCGGGCGGCCGGGGTCGAGGTCGCGATCGGCGCGTTCTTCGACGGCAAGGAGTTCGTGGAGCCGATCAACTTCAACTTCGAGCACAAGCGGCTGTTCCCGAACAACCTCGGCCCGTCGACCGGAGAGATGGGCACCTCGATGTTCTGGGGTGCCCGCAACCGCCTGTTCCGCGCGACGCTGGAGAAGATGCGGGGCAAGCTCGCGGAGGAGGGGTACGTCGGGTACATCGACCTGAACTGCATCGTGAACCGCGATGGGATCTGGCCGCTCGAGTTCACCTCGCGGTTCGGCTACCCGACGATCTTCATCCAGCAGGAGGCGATGCTCACCCCGATCGGCGAGTTCTTCGCCGGGCTCGCGGCGGGCAAGCCGCCGAAGCTGCGGGTGCGCTCGGGGTTCCAGGTGGGGGTGCGGGTGGTGGTCCCGCCGTACCCGTTCGACGACCCGCGCACGTTCGAGTCGATGTCGCGCGACGCGGTGATCGTGTTCCGCAAGGGGACGCCCGAGGAGGTGCACATCGAGGAGGTGCGCCGGGTCAACGGGCAGTGGGTGGTCGCGGGGGCCCACGGGGTGGTGCTGTGCGTGGTCGGCACCGGCTCGACGATGCGCCAGGCGAAGGCGGCTGCGTACGCCCGGCTGAAGAACATCGTCATCCCGGGGATGTACTACCGGGACGACATCAGCGACCGGTGGCAGGACGACGGGGACCGGCTGCAGACCTGGGGCTGGCTGCGCGAGGACTGAAGCCGGTCGACCCGGCTACTGGCCGTAGAACGCGGTGATGGTCGCGATGCCCGGGTTCGAGCCGTTCAGCTGCGACCCGAAGGTGTGCGCGCCGCCGTCGTCGGCCGAGTACTGGCCGATCGGGGCCGCGCCGATCACGAACACCGCGCCGGCGGCCGCGTCGGTGGCGGTGTTGGGCGCCCCGCCGGTGGTGAACAGCCCGTCGGCCGGGTCGGTGTCCATGTACAGGGTGGCGTTGCAGGTGCCGAGGCAGCTCACCGACACGCCGCCGAGCGCAGCGCCGGTGGTGTCGAGGGTGAACCCGAAGAAGTAGCCGTCCGCCGACAGGTCGCCGGCGTAGCCCGCGAGGCTGGCGCTCGCCGCGAGGCCGTCGCGCAGGGCGGCGTCGATCGAGAACGCGACGCGATCGCCCAACACGTCGCCCTCGCCGAGGCCGGCATACTCGTCGGCCGCGATGCCGGTGGCGGACGGGTACACCGTGTCGCCGGTGCAGTCACGCACGTCGACCAGCAGGCCGACGGTGCTGGTGGTCGACACGTCGGCGAGGGAGAACACGCCGCCCGCGCCCACGGTGCCGCTCACCAGGGTCAGCGGCTCGCCGCCGCCGAGCGCCGGGGTCGGATCGACGACCGACACGCACAGGCCCTCGGCCACCGGCTGCTGGGTCGCCGCGTTCAACACGATCCCCTCGACCGTGAACCCGCCGGCGGGGGGAGGGGTCTGGGTGTCGGTGTCGGTGGGGGTGCCGGTCTCGCCGGTCGGGGAGGTCGTCTTCTCGCCGCTGCAGGCGGCGAGGCCCGCGAAGGCGAACAGGGTGAGGCTGCGCATGTGGTCTCCTCTCAGGGGACTGGATGTCCCGGTCGGACCTCCTAACCCACCGAGGGAAACGCGCCGACCTACCACCGCCACCCGAGCGTCACCGCGCCGACCCCGTCCGCCACCGCGCCGCTCACCACCGGCGCCGGGTCGCCGCCGGTCCGGATCGCGAGCCCGAGCCCCGCCGACACGACGCCCGCGGCGACCGTCCCGAGGCCCACGTGGTTCCTGTCGCTGCGGACCTGGCACCACGTGGGC
>JBEBJC010000080.1:0-15166 GCA_040080105.1 Myxococcota bacterium | reverse complement strand
CGCCCCCACCGCCGGCGCGCCGGACACGGGGACCCCGTGCCCCACCCCGGTGGGCTGCGGCGCCGGCGGGACCGCCGCGATCGGGTTCCTCCCCGTGCTGTGGCGGCGGCGGCGGCGCGGCTGAGCGGGTCGGCGGGGGGCGAACTACACTGGGCGGCATGTGGCTCACCCTGCTCGCGTGCCGTGACCCCGAACCCACCCCCTCCACCGACTCGGACGCGGACTCCGACGCCGATTCCGACGCGGACACCGACGCGGACGCGGACTCCGACACCGACGCCGACACCGACACCGACACCGGACCGGTGTGGGTGCCGGCGCCCGGAACCACCTGGCAGTGGCAGCTCACCGAGGTGATCGACACCTCGGTCGACGTGGAGGTGTACGACATCGACCTGTTCGAGGCGCCCCAGGGGGTGATCGACGGGCTTCACGCCGACGGTCGCACGGTGATCTGCTACTTCTCCGCCGGCTCGTTCGAGGACTGGCGGCCCGACGCCGACGCGTTCCCGCCCGAGGTGATCGGCGAGCCGCTCGACGACTGGCCCGGCGAGTGGTGGGTCGATCCGCGGTCGCCCGAGGTCCGCGCGATCTTGGAGGCGCGGCTGGACCTCGCGGTCGACAAGGACTGCGACGCGGTGGAGCCCGACAACGTGGAGGCGTGGGCGGCGAACTCCGGGTTCGACCTCACCCGCGCCGACCAGCTCGACTTCAACCGGTTCGTGGCCGACGCGGCGCACGCGCGCGGGCTGTCGGTCGGGCTGAAGAACGTGGTGGAGCTCGTCGACGACCTGGTCGGCGACTTCGACTGGTCGCTGAACGAGGAGTGCCTGCAGTACGACGAGTGCCGCGGGCTGAAGCCGTTCCTGGACAAGGGCGCGGCAGTGTTCCACGTGGAATACGTGAACCGCGAGAACCAAGGGGAAGACGCCGCGGCCGAGGTTTGCGGCGACCCCACGATCGACGGGTTCTCGACGCTGATCAAGACGTGGGACCTCGACGCGTGGCGGATCGCCTGCCCTTGATCCCCGGGGCTACTTCTTCTTCCACTCCGCGAGCGCCTTCTCCACCCGGTCCTTCCAGAAGAACTCGTCGTCACCGGCCGCCGTGCCGAGCTCCATCGCGCGGGTCGCGAGCTTGTACGCGTTCTTGTGGTCAGCTTGCTGGTGCAGCGCGTCGGCCTTCAGCCACACGTTGTACCAGGTCTCCTCGATCGCGAGCGACGCGTCGAGCAGCTTCAGCGCGCCCGGCAAGTCGCCGTGCTCGGCCTTGTACCGACCGGCACGCGCCAGGCCGCCCCCGGCGCCCTCCACGTACGACCCGATCGCCGCGTTCACCATCGCCGGCGTGTCGACGGTGACCGGCAGCGCCACCCGCACCCCGGCCCACTCGAGATCGAGGGAGGTCGCGGTCTCGGTGGTGTCGGAGAACACGAACGTCATCCGCTCGCGCGCCGGCCCCTCCTGGGGCTTGACCGTGACCCGCACCCGGTCGTCCTTCACGTCGTACGCGAACGGGCTGCCGTCGGCGACGTTGCTCAAGATCACCGTCCACTCGTCCTTGCCCGGGATGCTGAACAGGCCGTACTTGCCGGCTGGGACAACGGCGCCGCCGATCGTCACGTCGCCGGTGGTCTCGAACGTGGTGGTGGCGTTCGCGCCGGTCCGCCACACCTCCCCGTACGGCACGAGCTCGCCCCACACCGCCCGGTCCCGCTTGCCGGGGCTCGAGTACTCCACCGTGAGCTCGACCACGCCCACCTGCTGCTGCACCATCGCCGACGGGCTCAGCGCCGGCAGCTCGAGCTCCTGCGCGCCGGCCACCGCGAACATCCACACCATCACACCCCTCCTCGTCGGGTCGCGTCGAGGACGAGCTGGACCACCACGGCCAGCCCGACCACCCCCGCGCACCCGATCACGTTGAACCACAAGAAGCCGATGTCGCTGGTCAGGTACAGCGCGATCACCGTGGCCTGGCCCACCGCCGCGCCCACCAGCACCGCAGCGGCGCCCACCCGGCGCAAGAAGAACCCGACCACGAAGATCCCGAGGATCACCCCGTAGAAGATCGACCCCAGGATGTTGACCGCCTGGATCAGGTTGTCGACCAGCGACGCGAACGTCGCGAACCCGATCGCCACCGCCCCCCACACCACGGTGAACGCCTTGCCTGCGCGGACCACCCCGGCCTCGTCGAGGTCCGGCCGCCCGAGCCGGCGGTACAGGTCGACCACCGAGGTCGCGCCCAGCGCCGACAGCTCACTCGCGGTGGTGCTCATCGACGCGAGGAAGATCACCGCGAACAGCAGCCCGACCACCCCGGGCGGCATCTCGGCGAGCACGAACGACACGAACAGGTAGTCGCTGTCCTTGCTGTCGCCGGCGTCGGGCAGCACCTTGGCCGCGAGCGCGCGCGCCTCACCTCGGGTGGCGTCGACCGCCGCCTGCGCCTGCACCAGCGCCGCCCGGGTCCCGGCCGTGTCGTGGGCGATCACCGCCTCGGCCGACGCGCGGCGGGCGACGAGCGCGTCGTCCCACCGGTCCTCGATCGCCCCGAGCGAAGCCCCGTCGACCGCGCGGACCTGGTCGAGCCGGTGCCCGTCGAACAGCACCGGGGGCTTCTCGAACAGGTAGAACACGAACACCAGCAGGCCGATGCACAAGATCACGAACTGCATCGGGATCTTCAGCACCCCGTTGAACAGCAGCCCGAGCCGGCTCTCGGCGATCGACGCCCCACCCAGGTACCGGCCCACCTGCGACTGGTCGGTGCCGAAGTACGACACCGACAGGAACAGCCCCCCGGTGATCCCGGACCAGAACGTGTACCGGGTGTTCGGGTCGAACCCGAAGTCGACCGCGTTCATCCGCCCGAGGGCCCCGCACAGCCGGGCCGCGCCGTCCAGCGACACCGGCAGCCGCCACGCGATCACCACCGCCGCGAGCCCGATCCCGCCGAGGATCACCGCCATCTGCTGCTTGTGGGTCTGGCTGACCGCGCGCGCCCCGCCGGAGACGGTGTACAGCACCACCACCCCGCCGAGCACGAGGTTGAGCGTGTTCACCGACCACCCCATCACCGACGACAAGATGATCGACGGGGCGTAGATGCTGACCCCGGCCGCGAGCCCGCGCCCGATCAGGAACAGGGTCGCGGTCAGCACCCGCACCCGCACGTCGAACCGGCCCTCGAGGTACTCGTACGCGGTGAACACCGACAGGTGGTGGTAGATCGGCACGAACACGCCGGCGACGATCACCATCGCGATCGGCAGCCCGAAGTAGAACTGCACGAACCGCAGCCCGTCTTCGTACGCTTGTCCCGGCACCGACAGGAACGTGATCGCCGACGCCTGGGTCGCCATGATCGACAGCCCGATCCCGGGCCAGTACAGGTCCTCGCCCTTGAGGTACCCCTTGGCGGTGGTGGGGCCGCGGGTCTTGACCACGCCGATCACCGCGATCACCGCGATCGTGCCGACGAGCACCACCCAGTCGAGCGCGCTCACGAGTACGCCCGGGACACGAGCCACAGCAGCGCCACGGTCAGCGCGAGGTTCACCAGCACGGCGGCGTACAGCTTGCCCCAGCTGCCGCCGATCGGGGGGCGGTCGGTCACGGGGTGGCCAACAGGTTCGCGAGCAGGCGGTACGCGCCCGGGACGCCGGCGGGGAGCTGCCGGAACAGCGCGAGTCCGGTGTACACGTACACCCCGGAGCCGTGGTGCGCGACGAGCAGGCTGCCGAGCTGCTCCTCCTCCCCGGGGTCGCGCGCGGCGAACACCGGCTGGTAGCCCGGGTCCCAGGTCTCGGCGAAGTACAGGCCCCGCTCCTGCACCCACCCGTCGAAGTCGGCGGGGCCGAGCGGGTTCGGCCCGGTGAGCACGGGGTGGGTCGGGTCGAGCGCGCGCAGCGCCGCGGCCTCGTCGGTGACCCGCCCGCGCCCGATGGTCAGCGGGAGCGGCCCGACCGGCCCGGCGAGTGGCTCCCACCCGTTGCTGGTGACGTACTGCACCACCAGGTGCCCTCCGCCGGCGACGTACGCGGTGAACACGTCGTTCAATGCGAACAGCCGGGGCCGGGTGTTGAACGCGCGCACCCCGGTCACCACCGCGTCGAACCGCGACAGGTCACCCTGGGCGATCTGGTCGTCGGTGAGCAGCTCGACGCTGTACCCCATCGCGCGGAGGGCCTCCGGTACGACGTCGCCGGTGCCGGCCACGTAGCCCACCCGCTCCACCCCGCCCCGGTCGACGGTGAGCGGCACGATCCGCTGGGTGGCCGGGCCGAGCACCGTTCGCCGCGGGAGGTGGGGGTAGTCGACGGTCACCTGCGACAGGGACGTGCGGACGCCGCTCACCTCGACCACCGCCCCGAGTGAGCCCGCGGGCGCGTCGGGGGAGACGGACAGCGCGAGCTCGACCACCCGCTCGCCGCCCGCGGGCAGCGCGAACCGGACCTCGGACGGGGTCGCGATCACCCCGGGGGGAGGCTCGAGCCGGAGCACGCCCTCGACCGCGCCCGCGGTGGCGGCGAGGGTGAGCCGGGTGGTGGCGACCCGGTCGACCACCCGGGCGGCGGCGTCGAACGTGGCGGTGACCGGCGGCGACACCGCGAACGGCGCCACCCGCTCCCCCTGCACCGGGTCGACCACCGCGTGGGTCACCGGCACGTCGAACGGGATCGCGCGGCCGCCGAGCACCACCACGAACCGGGCGACCGCCGCGGGCGGCGCCTCGGGGGCATTGCGGAGCGCCGGCTCGGCCACGGTGTACCGGGAGCGGGTCCCGGGCTCGACCAGCCAGTGAGGCCGCGAGAACGGGGCGTCGGCCGGCACCGACCACCCGAGCTCGTGGGTCCACGGCACGTTCTCGGCGAGCGCCGCCCCGTCGACCCACGCCGGACCCACCGCCACCGACCGCAGCGTGACCCCGCTCGCCCCGCGGGCCACCGCGGTGAACGTGAGCGGGACCGCGTCGCCCGGGGCCGCCGCCGGCCGGTCGGCCCGCGCGGTCAACCACAGGCCGGCGCAGTTCGCCATCACCCGCTCGAGCCGCTCGGTGGCGACCGCGCGCCAGGTGGGGTCGGGCAGGTCGGCCAGGTGGTCGTGTGCGACCGCGAGCTTGCTCAGCACGTCGGCCGGTCGGCGTGGATCGTACGCCGCGATCGCCCGCGCGACCGCCCGGTCGAACTTCGCCGCCTCGGGCCACCGGCCCCACGACAGGTCGAGCCCGTGCAGCGGGCCCTGCCCGGCCGGCACCGGCGCGCCCAGCTCGGACACGAAGTACTCCGGCAGCGGCCCGAGGTCCGGGTCCGACCCGAACCCCTGCGACTTGTGGTTCGTGCGGGCGATCGCGGCCAGCTCGCCGTACGACCGGCCGGTCGCCGGGTCGAACCCGCCGGTGTCGAGCACCCCCCACGCCGAGGTGTCGGTGTCCGGCGTCAGCCCCCACGACGAGCGGTTCCACACCAGCCGGTGCGCCGCCCACGGCGCGAGCCCGTCGGTCGGGTACGCCGGATCGGCGGCGACCGCGAACGCCTCGTGGGCGAGCTGGGCCGAGGCGAGGTGGTGGCCGTGGGTGTCGCCGGTGGTGGGGAACCGGGTCACCACCACGTCGGGCCGGAACGTGCGGATCGCGCGGACCACGTCGTCGAGCGCCTCGTCGTGGCCCCACAGGGCGAGCGCCTCCTCGGCGGACTTCGAGTACCCGAAGTCCCGCATCCGGGTGAACCGCTGCTCGCCGCCGTCGACCCCGCGGGCCGCCAGCAGCTCGCCCGTCCGCAGCACCCCCAACAGCTCGTCTTGCTCGGTGCCGATGCGGTTCTGCCCGCCGTCGCCGCGGGTGAGCGACAGGTACGCGGTGCGCACGCCGTGCCCCTCGAGCCACCCGATCAGCCGGGTGTTCTCGTCGTCGGGGTGGGCGGCGACGTACAACACGCTGCCCACCACCCGCAGGTGGTCGAGCTCGCGCCCGATCTCGCTCGCGGGCGGGGTCGCCCGCGCACTCCACCCGAACGTCGCGAACCAAACCATCACGGGTCTCCCGGGCCGGCGGGAGACTAAGGGGTGACGGCCCCCGATTCCGGCCGCGCGACGATTCTTGACCTCTGGCGACAGCGGCCCGGAGGGCTACGGGCGCGGCAACACCTCGGCCACCGGCAGCGTGAGGTCGGGGAACGCGGCGACGACCAGAGTGTCGCCGTCGCGCCGCGTGTGGAGCGAGGTGTACCGGCCGTCGCAGGGGTCCAGGTGCACCAGCACCGACCGGGTCGCGAGGTCGATCACCCAGTACTCCGGCACCCCGGCGGACGCGTACAGGTCGGCCTTGATCCCCCGGTCGCGCCGCTGGGAGGTGACCGACACCTCGACCACCAGGTAGGCCTCGGTGGGGTGCCGATCGTCGTCGCCTCCCAGCGTCACGACCGACAGGTCCGGCTCGGGCTCGCTGTCGGCGGTCGCGAACGGCGCCTGCACGTTGACCTCCGCGCGACCCAGCAGCGCGGGGGTCAGCCAACGGTTCAGCCGGCGGATCACCGCGGCGTGCGGCGGGCCCTGGGGCGACATCGGGACGATCACTCCGTGGAGCAGCTCGACCTGCTGACCCTCCAGCGCGCCTGTCGCCACGAGGCGGTCGTAGTCGGCGCGGCGCAGCCGGTACACCCCTTCGGCAGCGAGGACGGCGAGATCGGGCTCCATCACCCGATCGTAACACCCGCGCGGGGGGGCACGGACCTCACTCCTGCAGGAACTTCCGAGGCCCCGAACGACGAAGGCCCCGCCGAAGCAATGCTTCGACGGGGCCTTGTAGATGGTGCACCCAAGAGGAGTCGAACCCCTAGCCTTCGGATCCGTAGTCCGACGCTCTATCCAGTTGAGCTATGGGTGCAGGAAACGGTGCTTTGTCGTGACGCAGCGGAGTCGGAGGGATTCGAACCCTCGGTAAGGCTTTTGACCCTACACGTGATTAGCAATCACGCACCTTCGGCCAACTCGGTCACGACTCCAGCAGAGAAAAAGAACATTCACCAGCGTGACTGGCGGAGGCGGAGGGATTCGAACCCCCGGATCCCGTAGGACCTGCGGTTTTCAAGACCGCTGCCTTCGACCGCTCGGCCACGCCTCCGGTGACGCGCGTGGCAGGCTGTGAGTATGCCGGGTCCGGTCGGCCGTCAAGGGCGGACGTGATCGCGCGGCGATCAGTGCGCCGGCTCGCGCTCGGACAGCGTCGCTGTCGTGATCAGGTAGAACACGTGGCCCTCGTTCTTCACCTCGAGCGACACGTCGCGCGCGGTCGGCGGGATCGGGGGGTCGAGGTGCCACACCTTCGACCCGGTCTTCAGCGTGCGCCCGTCGATGCGCTCGGCGATCCGGACCTCACCGTCGACCGTGAGCTTCACCTGCAGGAACGACTCGCGGAAGTTCAGGTACTTCGCTCCGAGCTCGAGCCACGCCCCGCCGTCGATCAGCGTGGCGACCTGCTCGGGCGGAAAGGCGAACCGGAAGTGGTCGACCGGGTACAGCCACGCGGCCCCGTCACACCGGCGGGCCTCGTCGAGCGCCAGGCGGTAGGTCCGCCCGTTGCGCGCGGGGTCGGAGCCGTCCTCGGCGGTGAAGTAGATCCGGTCGGTGGTGTGGCAGCTCCGCCCGTGGCCCTTGCGCATCACCTCGGTGCACGGGACGTTCGCGGTGGGCAGCTCCACCCCGTTCTCGGTGACCCGCAGCGGGCTGCACCGCGACCCGAAGCTCGACTCGCCCTGCAGCGCCTCGTCGGACAGGAACTGCCAGTTCGGGGTGGGGAACGCCGCCACCTCGTCGGGCAGGTCGAGCACCTCGCGGTCGTGTTGGGGCGGCTTGGTGGTGGGCGCGAGGTACGTGGGGTGCACGCTCTCGTCGACCAGCACCCCGCCGCGCACGTGGGTGATGCCGAGCAGCGGGACCGAGCGGCCGGCGAGCGCGTCGGCGTCGCCCACCACGAACACCCGCCGCAGGCGCCGCCCCACCGACAGCGCGGACACCCGCACCGGCGCTCCGCCCGCCGCGACCGTGATCGCGACCTCGAACGGCGCGGCGACGGGCAGCCCCTCGGGGTACTCGGCGATCCCCCGGTGCAGCGGCGCGCGGCCCTCGGAGGTGGCGAACGGCACCGGGCGCCCGCCGATCGCGAGCTCGACCCCGGCCAGCGGGGCGTCGCGCTCGACCAGCACCGACGCGCCGAACGTGCCGCGCACGGGCTCCCACTGCTCGAACCGCCACACCGCGCGCGTCCCCGGCGCGATCGTCACCGGCTCCGGCGTGGCGGGCGCCGGCGGCGCGTCGTCGACCGCGAACGTGACCGCGAGCGGCGGCAGCCCCCCGGGCCCCGCCGCCGGGTGCAGCGCGTCGAGGTCCATCAGCGCGTTCGCCACCGCCTGGCTGAACCGCCGCGAGCCCTCGACGTTCATGTGGTCTTCGTCCTTGAACATCGCGCTGGTCATCGGCAGCGCGCGCATGTCCACGAACGCGCCGGACTTGGCCTCCACCAACTCGATCGCCCGCTCCTGCACCCCGGGCAGGACCACGTCGTCGAGCTCCTTGGGGATGAACGGCGACATCGGCGGGCGCACCCACACGATCCGGGCCCCGTGGTCGGTCGCGAGATCGGTGATGTCCGGCATGAAGCTCGCGTCGGGGGTGGGCAGCAGGTCCGGCGTGTAGAACTGCTGCGCCCCCCGCTCGGTCTCGACCACCGGCGTGCTCGACCCGTACAGCGTCATGTCGATGTTCGCGTCGTCGAACGTGCGCGACAGGGAGTTGCGGATCTGCACCCGGGTCAGCGGGGTGAACACCACCAGCGGCAGGTCGCGCACGAGGTCGAACAGCCCGGCGCGCACCTTGCCCCGCTGCTCGCGGATCCTCGCCCAGCGAAGGTCGGTCGTGTGCTCGACCTTCTGGTCGATCAGCGGGTCGCCGGTCTCGGGCAGCTGCACCTCGAGGTTCACGAACGACGACTCGGTGAGCGGCGTGGTGAGCAACATCGACTGCAGGCCGCTCACCACCACGATCAACTTCGGACGGTACCCGGCCTCGAACACCCGGTACTTCAGCACCGAGTACCAGTGCGCGCCGACCGAGTTCGGCACCGACAGCAGCGCGATGTCGTCCTTGCTGATGCCGAGCTTGGCCGCGAGCAGGTCGGGCCGGACGTCGGTGTTCGCGTACGACGGGCCGAGCACCACCACGGTGGGGTCGCGCTGGGCGAGCAGGCGGTTCATCGCCTCGGCCGCGCCCACGTCGATGACCTTCGAGTTGAACACCCGCCCGGCGTTGCGCTCGGCGTTCGCGTCCTCCGAGTCGCGCCACGACATCAGGCCCTGGTACGCGAGCGCGGCCACCACGAACGGCACCACCAGCGCGAGCGCGAGCGAACGGGCCGTGACGGGAGGCGGGGTCACCACCGCGCCCTGGTAACCCGTTATGGCGAGCGGATGTACGAGCGCCTCCGATCGTTCGCGCTGTCGTTCCCGGGTGCCCACGAAGACTTTCCGTGGGGCGAGCGGGTGGTGAAGGTCGACGGCAAGGTGTTCGTGTTCATGGGGATCCCCCCCGAGGGGCACATCCACCTGTCGCTGAAGCTGCCGCACCGCGCGGTCGCCGTGCTGGACCGGCCGTACTGCTCGCCCACCGGCTACGGCCTCGGCAAGGCGGGGTGGGTGTCGGTGTCGGCGGCGGAGGGCGAGCTCGACGAGCGCGAGCTGCGGGCGTGGATCGACGAGTCGTATCGGGCGGTGGCGAAGAAGCGGCGGATCGCCGAGCTCGCGGCGAAGGAGGCGACGTGATCGCGTTGTGGCTCGGGTGTCGGGAACCGAAGGACCTCGACTCGTCCGCGCCGCCCCCCGACCCGACCGGAGCCACCGGGGCGACCGGTGCGACCGGGAGCACCGGCGCGACCGGGAGCACCGGCGCGACCGGGAGCACCGGCGACACCTCGGGACCCCCGCCGACCGGCGACCGGGTGTTCGACGACGCACACGTGCTGGTGATCCCCGACGCCGAAGGCCTGCGCACCATCGACAACACCGGCGACAACGTGTTCTACGCCACCTGGGACGCGCTGCTCGACGGGTGCATCGACTGCGGCGGAGAGGGCGCGTCGGCCGACGGAGACGGGCTGCTGGTGTCGTACACCAAGCTCGGGTTCGCGAACTCCGGGGTGGCGCGGGTCGACGTCGCCGGCGCGCTGACCTGGCGGATCGAGGGGTTCTCGTTCGCACACGACGCGATCCGCGACCCGAACGACGACACGGTGATCGTGCCCGAGGCGTTCGCCGACCGGGTGAGCTGGATCCCCGGCGACGGCTCGTCGAACGTCGCGGTGCGCACGCTCGGCACCGGCGTCGACGGGTTCGAGGGAGACGACCCGAACGGCGCCGACCGGTTCGAGCACGACGGCCGCAGCTACCTGCTGGTGTCGCACCGCGGCGACACGTTCGACGCCGACGGCGCGATCACCCTGTGGGACATCACCCTGCCGGGGGTGTTCGTGCCGGTGTGGCGGTTCCCCGAGGTGGGCGAGCTGGACACGCCGCACGGGCCGCTGCTGCGCGAGTGGGGCGGGCAGTGGTGGCTCGTGTACGCGCACACCGAGGGCGTGCCCGCCGGGGGCAGCTCGGTCGGTGTGGCGGTGACGTCCGAGCTCACCACCCGCCCGGCGTACGTGGCCGACCTGACCGCCCCCGACGGGGAAGTGATGGCGTACGTCCGCGGGGTCGAGCTCACGTCGGACGGGTGGCTGTGGATCACCGACTCCGGCGGGCTCGGCGTCCCGTTGACCGGCTCGGTGTCGAAGGCCCCGATGCCGGTGGGGCTCGCCCCCGAGGGGGGCACCGGCGCCGTGGGCCCCGATCAGCGGTTCGTGCAGCTCGCCTCGCTCGAGCGGGTGGTCGACCTGCTGTCGAACCCGTTCGAAGGCTGGCTGTGGGAGCTCCCGCGGTGAACATCCCCCTGCGCGACGGCCGCGTGCGGATCGACGACGCGCTGGTCGAGCGCGGCGGACGGGCGGCCAGCCTCACCCCGATCGAGCAGCGGCTGCTGCGGTACCTCGCCGAGCGTGCGGGTCGGATCTGCGGGCGGGACGAGCTGCTCACCGAGGTGTGGGGGTACCGGCAGGGGGTGGTGACCCGGACCATCGACACCACCGTGCGCCGGTTGCGCGAGAAGATCGAGGTCGACCCGGCCGACCCGGCGCACCTTCACTCGGTGTACGGGCGCGGCCTGCGCCTGGTGCCGGCGGAGCTCGCCGACCCCGGCCCCGACGCGTCGCTGGTCGGGCGCGAGCGCGAGGTCGCCGCCCTGCTCGTGGCGATGCGGACCGGCGTGGGCTGGCTCGAGGTGGTGGGACCCCCGGGGTCGGGGCGGTCGCGGCTCGCGGCCGAGCTGATGCGTCGGGCGGGCGGCCGCCTGGCTCGGCGGGTCGACCTGCGCGCCACCCGCACCGCCGCGGGGCTCGACGCGCGTCTGTCGAACACGTTCCGGGTCACCCCGGTCACCGCCGAGCAGATCGGGCGGGCGCTCGCGGCCAGCGGGCCGCTGGTGGCGGTGCTCGACGGGGCGGACGCGGTGGGGGAGACCCTGCGGACCCGGATCGAGGCGTGGACCGCCCAGGCGCCCGCGCTGGTGGTGGTCACCGTGAGCGAGCGACCCCTCGGCGGCCCGGAAGCCGGTCGGGTGACGCTGGGCCCGCTCGACCCCGCCGCGGCCCGGGCGCTGCACCTGGCGTGCCACGGGCGGCCCCCTCCGCGCGACGCTCCGGCGTTGCCGTTGGCGGTCGAGCTCGGGGGGGACGCGCCGGACCTGGACGCGGCGATCGAGCGGGTGTGGGACGGCCTGCCGTCAACGACGGCGGCAGCGGCCCGCGGGTTGGCGACGTTCTGCGGCCCGGTCGGGCTCGACGACGTGGAGGGGCTGCTGGGTCCCGACGCGCTGGTCGAAGCGCAGGCGCTGGCGGAGCGCCGGCTGCTCCGGGTCGACGACGAGGTGCTCGAGCTGCACGACGCAGTGCGGGGGTGGGTGTGGCGCGCGCGGACCCCCGAACCCGAGTGGATCGAGCGGCACGGGGCGTGGTTCGCCCGCCTGGGAGACGGCGGGTGGGCGCCCCAGCGGTTGCACCAGCAGCGGGCGGCGGCGGCGGAGCTCGAGGCGGCGGCGGAGCGGTGCGCCGAGCCCTCCACCCGGTCGCGGTGCCTGGCGGCCCTGGTGGAGCTGTTCGCGGAGGAGGCCCTGCCCGCGGCGCGCGACGAGGCGCTGGCGAGGCTGCGGGCGCTGCCGTCGCTGGGTTCGGCCGAGCGGAGCACGCTCGCCAGGGTAGCTGCGATCGCGCGGACCGACTCCGGGGGCGCGGTGGAGGCGTTGGCCGAGCTCGACGCGGCGCTGGCCGGGGCCGCGTCGGCCGAGGAGCGGTGGCGCCTGCGCCTGGCCCGGCTCGTCGTGGGGCGCGCGGTCCCCGATCGGGTGCCGTTGCTCGTCGAGGCGGAGGCGTTGGTGCGCGAGCCGCTGCCGGACTGGCTCGCGTGCCGCGCCGCCCTGGCACACGCGTTCGTGCGGTTCTCGCAGAACCTCGACTCGGAGGCCGAGCTCCTGCGGGCCCGCGCGCTCGCCCGCGGGGTGGGTGACGTCACCACCGACTCGATCGCGTGTGACGTGCTGTCGCACCTGCTGCTCCGCCAAGGGCGGACCGCCGAGTCGGCGGCGCTCGCCGCGGCCGCGTTGGCCTCGCCCACGGCCCCACGCAACGAGCTGCACTGCCTGGTCGGGCTCGCCCAGCTCGAGCTCCACCGCGGCGAGCTCGAGGCCGGCGAGGCGGCACTCGGGCGGGCCGAGCTGATGGCCCGGATCCACGGCGAGCCGTCGGACCAGCTCCAGCTGTGGCGGCTGCGCGCGGTGGCACACGCACTGCGGGGCGAGTTCGGCGAGGCCGAGGAGGTGCTGCTCGGGATCGGGCAGGCCGCCGACCACCCCGGGCTCGCCGCGGTGTGGAACACGCTGGCCGACGTGCGGCTGCTCGCGGGCAAGCTCGAGGGGGCGCGGGAGGCGCACGGCCGGGCGCTCGAGCGGGCGGCGGCGTACTCCCAGCCGAGGTTCGCGGCCCAACGTCGCTCGTTGTCGGCGGTGTTCGCGCTGATCGATCGCCGGTTCGACGCCGCGCGGACCGAAGCGCGCGAGATCTCGGACCAGCTCGAGCCGTTCCCGCGGACGGTGCACGACGCGCAGTTCGCGTACGCGGAGGCGTACTGGGGCGACCCCGGCCGCGCGCGCGAGCTCCTCACCTCGGTGCGCGAGCGGGCGGCCGAGTTCGAGCTCCGTCCGCGCAGCGGGGTGGAGCTGTGGGCGTCCCGGGCGGACGACCGGCTCGGCTCTCGGTCGGGCCACCCGCGGCAGTGAAAGTTATCGCCGCGCGCGACGTACCAGGCGACAGTTCCCGGAGGAGGCGAGATGGCGCTGTGGCTCGGGTGGCTCGGGTGCGTGACGCCTCCTCCGCCCGATCCTGGGCTGTCGGTGGAGCAGATCACCGCGCTCGTCCGACCGGACGTGAAGGACCGGGCCGGCTGGGCGTACGACGTGCGCGCTGCGCTGATCGCCGCCGGTCGTACCCCCAGTGAGGAAGACGTGTGCGCGGTGCTCGCGATCGTCGAGCAAGAGTCGGGCTACGCCGCCGATCCGTCGGTGCCGGGTCTGTCCGGGATCGCGAAGGCCGAGATCGAGGAGCAGCTCGCGGTGCTCGGCCCGGTGTCCGACCTCGGCAAGGATTGGCTGCTGTCGCCGGTGCCCGAGGGCCAGACGCTGTCGTTCGAGCAGCGCCTCGGCCGGGTGAAGACCGAGCGCGACCTCGACGTGTTGTTCCGCGAGATCGTCTCGTACCACACGGGCGACGTGCCTGGCCTGCAGAAGGCCGGCGCGCTGCTGATGCCCGCCCGGATCGACGGGCTGAACCCGATCCGGACCGCCGGGTCGATGCAGGTGAGCGTGAGCTGGGCGCAGGAGCTCGGGGGTGGTGAGGGCCTGTCGCGCGACGCGGTGCGCGAGGCGCTGTACACCCGCGCGGGCGGCCTCCGGTACGGGACGGCGCGCCTGTTCGCGCACGAGGCCACGTACGACGACCCGTCGTACCGGTTCGCCGACTACAACGCGGGGCTGTACGCGTCGCGCAACGCGGCGTTCCAGGAGGCGCTCGCGAAGGTGACCGGGATGAAGGTCGCGCCCGACGGCGACCTGTTGATCTGGAACGACGCGGGCAGGCTCGAGAGCAAGCAGAGCGGGCAGACGATGACCGCGGCCCTGGTGTGGCGGGCCACGCTCGCCCCGGACCTGGAGGAGTCGCGGGTGCGGGCCGACCTACGGGCCGAGAAGACCGCGCACTTCGAGGAGACCGAGACCTGGCGCCGGGTGCGCGAGACGTATCGGGGGAAGTTCGACGCCGACCCGCCGTACGCGCGGCTGCCGGACGTGGCGCTCGAGAGCCCGAAGATCAAGAAGAAGTGGACCACCGCGTGGTTCGCCCAGAGCGTCGACAAGCGGTACGAGGCGTGTAGGGCGCGCTGATCGGGGCTCGGCCGGCGGATTTCCGTGTCGGGTGGCTCGGGTCGAGCCATGGGAGACCGTGGCGAAGAAGCTCGAGCTGGCGCGCCGGCTCCGCCGGGAGCCGACCGACGCGGAGGCCCGCCTGTGGGCCCGGGTGCGCAACCGCGCGCTCGGGCCGAGGTTCCGGCGACAGGTGCCGTGGGGGCGGTACGTGGTGGATCTGTGGTGCCCGGAGCGGAGGCTGGTGGTCGAGGTGGACGGCGCTCACCACCTGGAGGCGGAGTCACTCGCCCACGACGCCGAGCGTACGGCGTGGCTCGAGGCGCGCGGGGCCCGCGTGGTTCGGTTCCTGAACACGGAGGTGTTGCTGGAGACGGACGCGGTGGTTCAGCGGATCGTGGAGTTGCTGGCGGATCTCCCCCCCAAGCGGGGCCAGGGTGAAGCGCAGCGGCAGAGCGAGGATGAAGCCTGTTTTTCCCCCTCTCCCCCGCAGCGGGGGAGAGGGCAGGGGTGAGGGGGCCGAGCAGAGCATTGGTTTAAGCCTGGTTTTTCCCATCACAGGCCCCTCACCCCAACCCTCTCCCCAGAGGGGAGAGGGGGCCGGGCAAAGC
>JBEBJC010000978.1:0-3405 GCA_040080105.1 Myxococcota bacterium | reverse complement strand
TGAAGGTGGCGCGGCACGTGTGGCCAGCGTCCTCCAGCAGCATGCCGTACTGGCGGCTGATGCGGTGGGTCAGGTCCGACACCAGCGGGATGTTGACCGGGCCCAGGCCGCCCCTCTTGCGGTCGAGCTCGACCCAGCTCAGGTGGGCGTAAACCGAGTCGACCGAGATGCCGATCACCTCGCAGTTGATCTTGCGGAAGGCCTGGCGAGCCACCGTCACGCGTGTCGGTCAGCCCGGTGCGCGCGACCGAGCGAGGCGGCAGCGGCGGCGCGGAAGGCCGACGGGTGGCACGAGGCGGGCCGGCGGGAGTCGGAGGGGGTGGACGAGCCGGGGGTCGCTGCGGCGCTGGCGGAGCTCGCGCGGGCCGCAGCCGAAGCGAGCCAACGCGCCGACGAGGCCTCGTCCGCGCGGGCCAAGGTCGAGACGGTCGAGACGGTGGCCCACGCCGACGCCCTGACGATCGACGTCCGCCAGTCGGCCGATCGCGCGGGCGACGCGTCCGAACGAGCACGAAGCGCGCTGGGGGCACTTCGGGAGCGGATCGAGCGCCTGAAGGCCGAGTCGGAGGCAGCGATGGCCGTGGCCGCCGAAGCCGCCGAACAGGCAGCGGGCGCGAACCAGGTCGCCGAGCAGGGCGAGGCCACGCTGCACGAGCTGCGCCAGATCGTGGGAGATCACCCCGACGGGGCGGTGGGCGCTGCGCTGGAGTCCGTCCGCGCTGCGGCGGGCGCGGCGCGCGAAGCGGCGGGCAGGGCCCAACGAGGTGCGGACGGCGCCCGCGCTGCGGCGACCGCGGCCGAGGCGGAGCGGTGCGCCGAAGAAGCGAACGCGGCGCTCGAGGACGCGCTGGACGCGCTCGAGAAGGTGGTCGAGGCGGAGCAGGCGTGCCGGGGCGCGCTCGAAGATCGGCGCGCCGCCGCGGTGGAGATGGCGCGCCGAGAGGCCGAGGAGCGCGCTCAGCGCGCGGCGGACGACACCCGTCGCCAGCGGGAAAAGGAGCGTCAAGCCGACGACGAGCGCCGGCGCCGGGAGGAGGAGCGGAAGGCGAACGTCGAGCGCCGGCGGGAGGAGCGCGGCCTGCCGCCCCCTCCGGACCCGGCCAGGGGTGTGGCGGCCGGTGATCGCGAGTCGATGCGCGAGCGCCTCCGCCGGAGCCGCCCCGCGGTCGACCCGCCGGCCGAGGCTCGCCCTCGTCGGCTCGACGGCGACGATCGGTCGGTGACCACGCCGAACCCGGTGTCGGAGATCGCGCCGCCCCGGCCGGCAGAGCGGCCCTCTCGAGAGCCACCACGCGAACCGCGCGAACCGCCGCGCGAACCGCCGGGCGAACCGCCGCGCGAACCGCCGCGCGAACCGCCGCGCGATTCACAACGGGAGACCCCGCGCGAGCCCCCGCGCACGGTGGCGCGCCCCCAGGCGCCGGCGAGCGGGGTGGTCAGCCGCCCCGCGCCTCCGCCGAAGCCGACGGTCCAGCCGACCACCGGCGGCGCCCGCAACGTGCCGAGCTGGTCCCCGTCGTCGAAGCCGAACCCGCCGAGCCCGCCGAACCCGCCGACCACGTCGCTCGACACCGACGCGCTGATGCTCGCCACCGGCACGATCGATCCGGCGGCCGGGCCGCGTTCCACCACCCACACCGGCGCCCCAGCGGCGGCGAAGCGCGCCACCCGCCCCACCGCGACCAAGCCGACCGACGCGCCCGCGAACCCGCCGGCGGTGGACGCGCTGCTGGAGCGCCTGCGCGCGCGGCGAGCCGACCGAGACTGACCCGCGCCTGGCCGCGAGTCTACTTCGCGGCGGTCGCGGTCTGCCTGGCCTCGGCGGACCCGCCGACCTGGTCGATCGGGGCACCGTCGGCGGCCTGGCCGAGCTCGGTGAACCCCGCGAACGCGCCGTCGAGCATCGCTCGGCCCGCAGCGGTCTTCGCGTCGTCGTCGTTCGCCCACAGCTCGCGGAACCGACGCTCGACGAACCGCCGGGCATCCAGCGCGAACGCGTCCGCCAACGCCACGGCGTTCGCCGCCTCGGGGTGACCCTGGTCGACCCACTTCTGCGCCCGCACCACCGTGGCGCACAACACGGCGATCTCCATCGCCAGGTCGACCGTCCGGAACAGGAACGCCTGCTTGCGCTCGAGCCGCGCCTGGTACCGCACCATCCCGTGGAACACGGCGCGCGCCAACCGACGGCTGGCCCGCTCGGCGAACCGGAGGTGGCCGCCGAGCGCGCCGAACCGCCGGTAGCGGAAGAACGTGCCGAGGCCCATCCACAGGCGCGGGTACCAACCCGCGTAGAACAGGGCGATCCCTGGCAGCGCCGCGAGCTTCTCCCCGAGCGTGGCCCGCTTCGCGAGCAGGGGCCCGGCCACCTTCAGGTGCCGGTCCACCATCTCGCGCGCCATGAACAGGTGCATGATCTCCGACGATCCCTCGAAGATCCTGTTGATCCTCGAGTCCCGCATCATGCGCTCGATCGGCCACGGCTCCTCTCCGCGCGCCCGGAGCGAAGCCTCGGTCTCGAACCCACGCCCACCGCGGATCTGCAGCACGTCGTCGATCGCGGTCCACGCGCGGGTGCTGACCCACTCCTTCGCGGCGGCGGCCTCGAGCCGGATGTCGTAGCCCTCCCGCTTCGCGAGCTCACACGCGAGCCGGGTCCACGACTCCATCGCGAACGTCGTGCTGGCCAGCTCGGCCAGCTTGTGCGTGATCGCCTCGTGTTTGCCCACCGCCTGGCCCCACTGCACCCGCCGGCCCGACCACACCCGCGCCCACGCGAGCGAGCGCTTGGCGCCCCCCAACACCGCCGACGGCAGGGACAGCCGTCCGGTGTTCAGCGTGACCAGCGCGATCTTCAGCCCGGCGCCCTCGTCGCCGAGCAGGTTCTCCCGCGGGACCCGCACCCCGTCGAGGCGGATCACCCCGTTCTCGATCCCGTGCAGCCCCATGAACCGGCACTTGTGGCCCACCGACACCCCGGCCCACCCGGTCTCCACGATGAACGCGCTGATCTTGTCGCTGTCGGCGTGGCGCGCCATCACGATCATCAGCTCCGCCACCGTGCCGGTGGTGATCCACAGCGTCTCGCCGTCGATCACGTAGTCCCCCTCCGGAGTCCGGCGGGCGACGGTGCCCAGGCGCGCCGGGTCGGACCCCACGTCGGCCTCGGTCAGCGCGAACGCGCTGATCGCGCCCGCGGCGCACCGAGGCAGGTACGCCTTCTTCTGCGCCTCGGTGCCGAACAGCTTCAACGGCTGCGGCAGGCCGATCGACTGGTGGGCCGACACGAGCGCGCCGATGCTGCCGTCGTACGCGCCCACGATCTCGAGCAGCCGGCAGTACTCGGCCTGGTCGAACCCGAGCCCACCGTACTCCCGGTCGATCTTCATCCCGAACGCGCCCATC
>JBEBJC010000977.1:0-3407 GCA_040080105.1 Myxococcota bacterium | reverse complement strand
CCGCCTCGCCGTACCGCCGCTCGGCCTCCTCGACCGACAACACCTCGACCGCGGGCGCGGCGGCGGGCGCCGGGCGCGCGAGCCCGCCGTCCTTCTTCCGGGCCTTCTTCTTCTTCTCACCGCGGGGCTTGGCCTCGGCCGGCGGGCGCTCGACGCGCGGACGCTCGGCGCGCGGACGCTCGGCGCGGGCGCCCTGGGCCTGCTCGGCCCGCGGGGGCGCGGGCTCGGGTTCCGGTGTGGGCGTCCCACGGAACGGACGCAACATCCAATCGAACCACCCCATGACGCACTCCCGGCCGGAACCCGACCTAACCCCGAGGCCGGGTTCAGGCTCGCGTCCCGAGCCCCCCTCAACCCGACCCTCTCTCCCGATGCGGGGGAGAGGGGGATCGGCCGAGACAATCGTCGATCCTCGGAGTCCCGGCGCTCAGAACGAGAAGTCGACGTTCACCGCGGCGCCCGCCGCCGACACGTTCGCGTCGCGCGCCTGCTTCGTGTTCGGCTGGCCCGGCATCATCGCCAACACGCGGTACTTGCCCGGCTTCACCTCGACCGTCTGCGGCGTGTACCCCATCGCCTTGTCGTCGATGTACACCAGCACCCGCCGGTTGCTCTTGATCCGCAGCGTGCCGGTGGTCACCTCGGCCTTCGACGGCTCGGGGGCGGCCTTCGGCGCTGCCGGCAGCGGCGGCGCCTCCAGGTCTTCGCCGTCGGCCGGGGCCACCTCGGAGGGCGTGGGCAGGTCCTGCACCGGGGGGAGTTCGTTCGGGTCGCGGTCACCCATCCGGTCGCGCACCTCCACGTCGGTGGTGGGGATCGCGGTGGGCTCCTCGTCCGCGGCCGGGGTGGTCTTCGCGATCCACAACACGACGCCGGCGGCGATCAACGCCCCGAGCCCGAGCAATCCGAACAGGATGCCGAGCACTCCGAGCACCGCGCCGCGGTTCCCGCCCTGGGGCTCCTCGGCCGGGCGGCGCACCACGGTGATCGACGCCTGGGCCGCCGGCGCCTGCCGCGTCCGCTCCTCTCGCCGCGACGGAGCGGGGGTGGGGCGGAAGTCCTTGACCTTCGGCCCGTCGTCGGCGAGGTAGTCGGGCTTCTTCCGCCGCGAGCCGATCTCGGTGCGCTGGGCCGGCGACGGGGTGAACCGATCGAGGATCCCCGGGATCGGCGGCGGCTCGGGCACGGTGTACGGGGTGGTGTACGGCTGGCCCACGTCCTCCATCACCTGGGCCGGGGCCTCTTCGGACGGCGGCGCGAGGCCGTCGAGCTCCTCGTACCCGCCCTCGCCGAACAGGTCCTGCGCGACCGGCGCGTCGATCGCGGTGACGGTGGCCGGCCGATACGCGGACGACGGGCGCCACTGCGGCGGGACAATCTCGAGCTCGCCTTCGTGTGCCGCCGGCCGAGGCAACGCCGCCTCGCGCTGGACCGGCACCGGGGTCGAGATCCGGTGCGAACTGCGCACCGCGGGCTCGGGGGTGACCGCGACCACCACCGGCGGTCGGGCGCGCGGCTCGGGCTCCGCCGGCTTGGAGGTACGGACGGGCGCGTCTTCCGGCGACATGTCGTCGCCGTCCGAGCCGCCGCGAGGTCCCACGAACCGTCCAGCCATCCGCTCTCCCCGTGCTCCTCCCTACCACGCGCGGCCGGTCGAACCCAGGGGGGGCCGGTGTCGCCCAGGAATCAGCCCTTCACTCCCCCCGCGGTGAGCCCGGCCACGAACTGGCGCTGCAGCGCGAAGAACAGGCCCATCACCGGCAGAGACACGAGGATCGCCCCGGCCGCGAAGTGCCCCCACTCGGTGCCGTAGTCCGACACGTACCGCTGCAGCACCACCGGCAGCGTGAAGGACGATTTGTCGCCGAGGAACGTGGCGGCGAGCACGAACTCGTTCCACGCCTGCATGAACGAGAACAGGAACGTGACCGCGAGCGCGGGGCGCGCGATCGGCAGCACCACCTTCCAGAAGATCTGGAACCGGCTCGCCCCGTCGAGGGTCGCCGCCTCGACCAGCTCCTTGGGCACGGTGTCGAAGAACCCCTTCAGCGTCCAGGTCGAGAACGGCACCGCGGTCGACGCGTACACCAGCACGAGCCCGACGAGCGAGTCGAGCAGCCCGAGCACGTCGAGCAGCAGGTACAGCGGGATCGCCATCACCACCGACGGGAACATCTGGGTGAGCACGAACGTCGACAGCGCCCGCTCCCGCCCGGGGAACGGGTACCGTGCCATCGCCCACGCCGCGGTGGTCGACAACGCGAGCCCGGTGGCCGCGGTCGCCACCGACACGCCGACCGAGTTCGCGAGCTGCCGACCGAACAGCCACGAGCCGGCCTCGGTGGTGCCGACCACGTCGGCGAAGTTCGCCAGCGTGGGCTCGGTCGGGATCGGGAGCACCCCGCTCGCGAACCCCTGCGACGGCGACAGCGCCATCTGCACGACCCACGCGACCGGGTACAACGTGGCGAAGGTGAACAGGGCGAGCGCCGCGTGCACCAGCGCGACCACCCACAGGCTCGGGCGCCTCACGCGCGCACCTTCGCGAGCCACCGGTCGGTGCCGCGGGTGTACAGCCACAACACCCCGAACACGATCACCGCGTACGCCGCCGCGTAGCCGTACCGGTTGCCGCGGGTGAACGCCCACCGGTACACCTCGCTCACCAAGATCTCGGTGGCGCCGTTCGGCTCGCCCTGGCTCACCAGGAACACGACGTTGAACATGTTGAACGTCCAGATGGTGCCCAGCACGACCGCCGGCAGCAGGGCCGGGCGGACCAGCGGCCAGATCACGTGGCGCACTCGGAACAGGTACGAGGCCCCGTCGATCTCGGCCGCCTCCTCGAGGTCGCGCGGCACCGCTTGCAGCGCGCCCAGCACCACCACCATCATGAACGGGAACCCGAGCCAGGTGTTGGTGGTGAGGTTCGCGGCGAACGCGGTGAAGAACGACGAGAACCAATCGAGCTCGATCGGGCCGTCGCGCCCGAGACCCCACCCGATCACGGCGTTGACCGCGCCGTATTGTGCGTGGAACATCCCCTTCCAGATCAGCGCGGTGATGTAGTTCGGGATCGCCCACGGGATGATCAACAGCCCGCGCCACACTGCCCGCAGGCGAATCCACGGCTCGCGCAGCGCGAGCGCGAGCACGAACCCGATCCCCACGTGCAGCGCGACGTTCGCCACGGTCCACGCCACGGTGACCGCCAGGGTGAACCCGAACGACAGCGGGCTCGTGATCGGGAAGTCGCGCGACAGCAAGATGTCGGCGAAGTTCGCCAGCCCCACGAACGACCACTCGCCGCGGTGGTGGTCGAACAGCGACACCGACGCGCCCACCAGGAACGGGCCGATCACCAGCGCCACCAGCGACGCGAACGACGGGGCGACCCACAGGTAGTC
>JBEBJC010000976.1:0-3408 GCA_040080105.1 Myxococcota bacterium | reverse complement strand
GGCGCGCGAGCGCGCCGCCGCGCCGGCCTGGTCCTCGAACACCATCCATTGCGGCAGGCCGAGCACCGACGAGATCGACAGCAGCTCCCCCGCCGACACCCCGCGCCGGAACACCTGCGCCACGACCTCCGCCGCGACCGGGTCCACCGGGTGCCCCTCGACCTCGGCGAACCGCAGCACCAGGCCCGGCACGATCCGCCGGGCGTGTGCGGTCTCGGTCTTCGACGCGGCCGACAACGTGGTCCCGTCGAGGCCCCCGAGGTCGGCCAGCAGCCGGGCGATCGTGGGCAGGTCCGCGGGACCCGACCGGCGGGCGCGCGCCACCAGCGGCCCGACCCACCGCGTCGGATCGGTCGGCAGCTGCCCGGTCCACCCGATCGCGTCGAGCACCGACCCATCCACCGTGCCGATCCGATCGGCCACCGCGTCGACCGCCCCGCGCGCGCCGACCAGCACCGCGAGCGCCGCGTCGAACGCGCCGGTGGGAAGCCGCGCCATCCGCTCCGGCGCGCGCAGGGCGAGCCGGGTGTTCGCCCAGTCGCGGACCTCACCCGGAGCGCCGTCGGCCAGCGCCACCAGCACATCGAGATCATGAAGCAAAGGTGACATGCGGCGGCAGGATACACAGTCGCGGGAGCCGAGGGTGACCAACGACCGCCTGTACCTGCGCCAGCTGCTCGCCGGACGCGACTTCGCCGTGGGCGACCCGGTCGCGCGGATGATGGAGAACTTCGTGTACCTGGTGGGCGACCGCGACACCGGGGAGTGCCTCGCGGTCGATCCGGCGTGGGACGTGCCCGGCATCGTGTCCGCCGCCGCCGCCGACGGGTTCCGCGTCGCCGGGGCGCTGGTCACCCACTGGCACCCCGACCACGTGGGCGGGCCGATGATGGGGCACGACGTGCAGGGCCTGCCGGCGCTGCTCACCCACGCCCCAGGCCCGATCTGGGTCCACCACGAAGACGCGGACCTCGTGTGCCTGGTCACCGGCGTGTCGAAGGGGGACCTGCGGCCGGTGCGCTCGGGCGACAAGGTCACCGTGGGCGCGATCGAGGTCGAGTGCCTGCACACGCCCGGCCACACCAAGGGCTCGCAGTGCTTTCGCTGCGGCCAGGCCCTGATCTCGGGCGACACGTTGTTCGCGCAGGGGTGCGGCCGCACCGACCTGCCCGGGGGCGACGTGGAGGAGATGTGGCGCACGCTGTACGAGCGCCTGCTGACCCTGCCGCGCGATCTGGTGCTGTACCCGGGCCACGACTACGGACACCAGCCGCCGAGCACGCTGGGCCAGCTCGCCACCACCAACCCGGTGCTGCGCGCCCCGTCCCGCGAGGTGTTCCTCGCCCAGTGGGGCCGGTAGTGGAGGCGGGCCAGCTGTCGGTCGCGCTGTTCGCGGCCGTGGTGTTCGTGGCCGGGCTGGTGATCGAGACGCGGGTGCTGCTGCAGTGGCGGGCCGACTGGTACTTCTTGCCCGGGTTCCCGCTCGGGCTGCGGCTGGTGCCGATCCCGCGCGCCCCGGAGGGCTCGGGGCGCACCGCGTCGGTGCGGTGGGAGGTCAGCGCGCCGAACCTGGTGCGGTTCTGGGCCGATCCGAGCGAGCGGGCCGCGCCGAGCGGGATGCACGGGGTCGTGGTGCTCGCCCAGGGGCGACAGGGGATCGAGCTCGACTTCCGGTGGGCGCCCCCGTGGACCCCGCTGCTCGCGGCGCTGTGGCTGGCCGTGCTCGGGATCGCGCGCGGCGAAGGCCAGACCACCGTGCCGATCGCGGTGGCGATCGCGGTCGGGATCGGCGTGGTGTACTTCGAGCGGGCCCGCCGGGTCGCGGCCGAGCTCCGGTGGGCGTTCGTACAAGGTGAGCCGCAACCCCCGCCCGACGAGGTATGATCCCCCCGTTCCCCGGGCTCGTCCCCTTCATGTGGCTCTTGTTCGCGGCGCGGGTCGCCTCGGCGACGGAAGACGGTGAGGGTTCGGCGGGCACCCCCCCGCCGGAGTACGCGCGGCTGTCCCAAGAGGTCCGGCGCCTCGCCGAGCGCAACGCGTGGGAGGGCGCCGAGCGCACGTTCCGCGAGCTCGAGGCCACCGGCGGTCCGCTCACGTTCGACGACTGGATCCGCGGGGCCCAAGCCGGCCGCGCGGTGGGCGACCTCGGGGCCACCCGCGACCGCCTGCGGGCCGCGACCGCGCTGCGCGAGGACCCGGACGTGATCCACCAGCTGTGGGACATCGACACCCGGTTCGGGCCGGTCGCCCTCCTGTGTGACCCCGGGTCGTTCCTCGCGCTCCGCGCCGACCAGTCGTCGCTCGACCCCGACCTGCTGCGGGCCACCGAGTACGCGCGGGCCCAGGTGCACGACCGGTGCGCGTTCGAGGGGTTGCTCCCGCTCGGGACGTACCACCTGCACGAGGCGGAGTTCCGGGTCGAGCCCCACCGGCCGCCGGTCGAGCTCGACCTGCGCGGCCTCCCGCTCGGCCGCCGCGCCAGGCGCGCGCTCCGCGACGCGTGGGAAGCCGAAGGCAGCGCCGAGTGAGCCTGTCGACCCACCCCTCCCGCGGATACCCTCGCCCGTACGCCCAGTACGTGCTGCTCGAGCGGCTCGGCATCGGCGGGATGAGCGAGGTCGACCTCGCGCGGAAGGTCGTCGACGACGGCTCGTTCGTCCGGTTCTTGGTGGTGAAGCGGATCAAGGCGAGCCACGCCGAAGATCCCTCGTTCGTCCGGATGTTCAAGGACGAGGCGCGCATCACCAGTGAGCTGCACCACGCGAACATCGGCGCGCTCTACGATTTCGGCAAGGTCGACGACGAGTACTACCTCGCGCTCGAGTTCGTGCCCGGGCTCGACGCGCGCAAGCTGATCAACACGCTGCGCGAGCGAGCGCAGCGGGTCCCGGTGAGGATCGCGTTGAAGATCGTGGCCGAGGTGCTCGACGCGCTCGACCACGCCCACAACAAGACCGACACGTTCGGGCGGCGGATGGGGATCGTCCACCGCGACGTGAACCCGCGCAACGTGATGTTGTCGGTTCGGGGAGAGGTGAAGCTCATCGACTTCGGCGTGGCGAAGGCGACCGACCGGCTCGAGGTCACCGGCACCGACCAGGTGAAGGGCAAGTTCATGTACATGGCGCCCGAGCAGCTCACCGGCGCCGAGATCGACCACCGGTGCGACATCTACGCGGCCGGGCTGCTGTTGAACGAGCTGCTGTCCGGGGTCCCGCCGTTCGCCGGGCTGAACCAGGTGCAGGTCGCCCACCGGTTGATGAGCGGCGAGCACCCCGAGCTCGCCCCGGTGGGGGAGCTGCCGGACGACAGCGGGCTGCGGCGGGCACACGACCGGGCCCTGGCGTCGAACGCGGACGACCGGTACCCGACCGCGCGCGACTTCGCGGCGGCCCTGCGCCAAGTGGC
>JBEBJC010000975.1:0-3412 GCA_040080105.1 Myxococcota bacterium | reverse complement strand
GTGGGCGAGCACCAACGTGAGCGGGTACTACAACACCGGCTACTGGGTCGCCGAGACCGCGTCGGTGTCGGACCCGGCGTCGTTCTGGTTCTACGCCGACACCGACCAGTGCTGGGCGGTCGACGCGTGGTGGACCACCAGCACCGACCGACCGGGCTCGGTCGCGTTCGTCGGCTGGGACGAGGGCGACCACGAGGTCGGCCGCGCCACCGTGTCGCAGAAGACGAACGGCTCGAAGTGGAACGCGCTCGGGACCTGGGAGTTCGGCTCGGGCTGGAACCGGGTGCTGCTGTCCCGCTGGACCACGCCGGGCAGCTACGCCATCGCCGACGCGGTGCGGTTGACCCCGACCACGTGCAACTGATCGGGTGGGCGCTCGCCTGCTCCGACCCTCACGAGCCGGTGGTGTACGTGAGTGAGCGGGACGGGGCGCCCGCGGCGTGGTTCACCACGCCCGACGGGCCCTCTCGGCCGCTGCTGCCGGGCCGGGTGTCGTTCCCTGCCGACGCCGACCCCCGCGGGGAGCTCGCGCTGCTGGTGGTCACCGACGACGGTCCGCGAGGACACCGCGAGCAGCTGTGGCTCGCACCGTTGCGCGAGGGCGAGGAGCCTCGCCCGCTCGGGCCGCCCGCCCAGCTCGTGCGCAACCCCGCGTGGGCGCCCGACGGGTCGTTCGTGGTGTTCGAGTCCGACCTGAACAGCTTCCGCGACCTGTACCGGGTCGACCGCGGCGGCGCCGGGCTCACCCGCCTCACCGACGCGCCCCACGGCAGCTTCGAGCCGGCGGTGTCGCCCGACGGGACCCGGATCGCGTTCGGCACCAGCCGAGACGGGAACGCCGAGATCTGGTGGATGGGGGTCGACGGGTCCGAACCCCGTCGACTCACCGACCACCCGACCGACGACGTGCGCCCCCGGTGGCTGCCGGATGGTCGGCTGGCGTGGATCTCGTCCCGCAGCGGTCGCCCGCGGGTCACGGTGGGCACGCTCGACGGCGCGGCCGCTCCGGTCCGAGGCCGCGACGGGTCGATCGACGTGGACTACGCCGTGTCGCCGACCACCGGCGCCGTCGCGATCGTGGTCCAGCGCGGGCAGGAGCTCGCGATCGAGCTCGACGGCGAGACCTACGACGGGCCGGGTCCGGACGAGCACCCGGCGTGGTCCCCCGACGGGCGGGCGCTGTGGTTCACCTCGTCTCGGCTCGGGACGCCCCAGCTGTGGCGGGTCCGACCCGGGCGCGCGCCTGTCGGCCTCGCCCTGGAGCCGACCGCCGCGTGGCTGCCGCGGCCGCTCGCCCCCTGAGGGTGACGCGGGCCGGGTCGCCCGGGCATCGGGTAAGGTGCAGCGAGGAGGCGACGTGACGCGTTTCGGGCTCGTGGCGATGTTGTGGGCGGCGTGTGCCGGAGAAAAGGAAACCGACACGACGATCATCCCCGCCGACGCCGACACCGACACCGACTCGGACACCGACTCGGACACCGACGCCGACGCCGACTCGGACGCGGACACCGACGTGGACCGGTGTGCCCCGCTGACCCCGCCCTCCGACGCGATCCCGGTCGCCGAGGGGGAGGACCTCGCAGCCGCGGTCGCCGCCGCCCCGGACGGCGCGGTGCTCGCGCTGGCCGCCGGGACCTGGGTCCTGTCGGCGCCGCTCACGCTCGACCACCCGGTCACGTTGGTGTCCGCCGACGCCGACGCTGCCTCGGTGACGCTCGACGGCGACTACGTGGCGTCGAACCTGGTGCAGATCGCGAGCCCCGACGTGACCGTGGCCCACCTGACCCTCACCCGCAGCTTCGACGACCTGCTGGTGGTCGCGCCGGGCAGCGACCGGGCCACCGTGCACGGCGTGTCGTTCGTCGACTCGGCCCGGTATGGCCTGGTCGCCACCAGCGACTGGGACGCCGGCACGTTCACCGACGACGGCGTGGTGTCGTGCTCGTCGTTCGCGCTGACCGACGCCGGCCGCGACGAGGTGCGCGGCGAGTGTGTGACCGGCGGCGTGGACCTGTACGGGGTCCGCGGCTGGACCGTCCGCGACGACACGTTCGACGACTTCTGGTGTCCGTTCGGCGTGTCGGGCCCGGGCATCCGCGCGACCCGCGGCGTCCGTGACACCGTGATCACCCGCAACGTGCTGCGGGACGTGGCGTTCGGCATCGTGCTCGGCGAGACCCAGGACCAGATCGGCCGGGTGTACGACGACCTGCCGTGTGGCACCGCCGCGGTGCTGCAGAGCGTCGACGGGGTGGTGACCAACAACCTCGTGTCCGCGTACGACGACGACCTGCTCGTCTCCGACGGCGGCGTGCTCACCGGGATCCGCACCGAGTCGAGCTGCGAGGCGCTGGTGGCGCACAACTCGGTGTACGCGGGCGTCACGCCCGTGTCGTCGTCGATCGAGCAGCGGTACGACACCACCACCGGGTTGGTCGCGAACAACCTCCTGTCCGACAAGGCGATCCGCACCGACGGCGCGCTGGCGGATGTGGCCGGCAACCTCGAGACCGTGCAGTTCGACACCTGGCTGTTCCCGGCGGGCAACGACTTCCACACGTCGCCGGGCGCCTCGTGGGCGATCGACCAGGGCGACGTGTCCACCCTGGGCCTGGTGATCGACGACATCGACGGCGAGCTCCGGTCGGACGGGCAACTCGACATCGGCGCCGACGAGCAGTAGTCAGTTCGTGCCGAGCTCGCGGGGGCGCAGCGTCTCCACCGACGCCCCGACCTGCTCGGCGACCGCCATCAGCTCGCGCGCCCGGTCGAGCGGGATCTGGACCTCGCGCTCGACCCACCGTCGCCACGCGGGCTCGTCGAGGTGCGCGCGCGCCTGGAGGATCGTCGCCCCGGCGACCGCCTCCGATCCGCGCCCGGTGACCACGTGGCGCACGTGCGCCGCCATCAGGACCAGATGCTCGGCCATGTTCCGACTCCGCTCGTGGATCGGGAGCATACCACCGACGTTTCGGATCGGATCTCCGCGATCGGGCCGCGCGGTCGGATAAGCGGCCGTGCGGGAGGGGCGATGCGCGGGACGGCGGGTGTCGGGGTGATCGGGCTCGGGGTGATGGGCGCGAACTTGGCGCGGAACCTCCGGAGTCGTGGCCTGGTGGTCGCGGTGTACAACCGGTCCGCCGACGCGACGCGGACCTTGGTCGAGACCACCGCCGACGAGCCCGGGCCGCCGTTCGTCGCGTGTGACACGCTGGAAGCCTTCGCCGGCGCGCTCGCGGCCCCGCGGGTCTCGGTGTTGATGGTCACCGCCGGCGCCGCGGTCGACGGGGTGATCGGTGGCCTCGGGGGGTTCCTCGCGCCGGGGGACGTGATCGTCGACGGGGGGAACAGCCACTTCACCGACACGGAGCGCCGGGCGGTCGCCGCGGCGGCGCACGACCTCGTGTACGTG
>JBEBJC010000974.1:0-3412 GCA_040080105.1 Myxococcota bacterium | reverse complement strand
GCGCGGGATCCAGGAGCTGCTCGGGCACGAGAGCCTGTCGACCACCCAGCGGTACACCCACGTGTCGGTGCAGTCGTTGCTCGCGACCTACCGGCGCGCACATCCGCGCGCCCGCCGCGCCCCACCGGGGTCGGAGGAGCACGGCCGCGACGACCGCGACGAGAGCGGTTAGCACGTCCACCGGAGCGTGTATGCCGAACGTCGTCGTGGTGGGGACCCAGTGGGGCGACGAGGGGAAGGGCAAGGTCGTCGACGTGTTGTCCCGCAACGCGGACGCCGTGGTGCGGTTCCAGGGCGGGAACAACGCCGGCCACACCCTGGTGGTCGACGGCGAGAAGGTGGTGCTCCACCTGCTGCCCTCCGGGATCCTGCGGCCGAAGTGCGTGTGTGTGATCGGGAACGGCGTGGTGGTCGACCCCGGGGTGCTGCTGCAGGAGATCGCGTCGCTCGAGGGGCGCGGTCGGGTGGTGTCCCACGACCAGCTGGTGCTGAGCGCACACGCACACGTGATCATGCCGTACCACCTGGCGCTCGACCGGCTGCGCGAGGGCGCGCTCGGGGCGCGGAAGATCGGCACGACCGGCCGCGGGATCGGCCCCTGTTACGAAGACAAGGTCGCGCGGCGAGGCGTGCTGGTCGCCGACCTGCTGCACCCCGAGCGGCTCGCCGCCCGGCTGTCCGAGACCTTGCCCTGGAAGAACCGGGAGATCACCGAGTGGTTCGGCGGCGAGCCGCTCGACCTCGCCTCGATCGTGGCGTCGTACGCCGCGTTCGGTGAGCGGCTCCGGCCGTTCGTGCGCGACGCCACCGTGGTGCTGCACCAGGTGATGCGGCGCGGCGGCTCGGTGCTGTTCGAGGGGGCCCAGGCCACGTTCCTCGACGTGGACCACGGCACGTACCCCCACGTGACCTCGAGCAACACGGTCGCCGGCGCGGCGTGTGCAGGCGCGGGGATCGGGCCCACCGCGGTCGACGAGGTGGTGGGCGTGGCGAAGGCCTACGCGACCCGGGTGGGGTCGGGGGTGTTCCCGACCGAGATGCTCGAGCCGAAGGCGAGCGAGGTGCAGCAGCGGGGCGGCGAGTTCGGCGCCACCACCGGGCGCCCGCGCCGGTGCGGGTGGTTCGACGCGCCGTTGGTCCGGCACGCGGTGCGGCTGAACGGGATCGGGCGGCTCGCGCTCACCAAGCTCGACGTGCTGTCGGGCGAGCCCGAGATCCCGGTGTGCGTGGGGTACGAGGGCGTCGAGCGCGACGACTTCCCGTCGTCACTCGACGGGGTGGTGCCGATCTACGAGGTGCTCCCGGGGTGGACCGAGCCGCTGTCGGGGTGCCGATCGTTGTCCGAGCTGCCCGGGAACTGCCTGCGGTACGTGACCCGGCTCGAGGAGCTGGTCGGCGTGCCGATCGAGCTCGTGTCGGTCGGCGCGGACCGCGAGCACACGATCCGCACGGGCGAGCTGTTCACGCGCTGATCCGGTCGGAGGCCGGATGCCGGTCGCGCCCTTGACGCCGACCCGGTGCCCCGGTAAGTCTCCGGGCATCGTTCGGGTCGCTAGCTCAGTTGGTAGAGCACCGGCCTTTTAAGCCGAGGGTCACAGGTTCGAGTCCTGTGCGACCCATAGCGAGGATCTTCGACCCCATCGTCTAGAGGCCCAGGACGCCGGGTTTTCATCCCGGTAGCGAGGGTTCGAATCCCTCTGGGGTCATTCCTCGGCCAACGTCTATTTTCGCGCGAGCCGCGCCCCGAGCGTGACCCCGGCGGTCACCAGGTCGCCGGTGGCGTACGGGGCCCCGGCGCGCGCGACCGTGCGCGGCACCCCGATCACCACGCTCGGCCCGAGCTCCAGCGCCCCGCCGAGCGGGATCGCGGCGCGTGCGCCCACCGCCGGGTGCCACGGGAACACCCAGCCGGCCGTCACCACCACCGGGCCCGCCCCGAGGCCGACCCACGGGTGGGGCCGAGGCCGCACCGCGGTCGCGCCGACCGTCACCGCGTGGTCGCGGCCGAGCGGGACGCTCACGTCGACCCCCGCAGCCACCGTGGCCCAGCCGACCGGCGCCCGCGCCGCCGCCGACACCACCGCAGCGCCCGCGTTCACCGTCGCCACCGTGCGCGGGGTGTGGAACGGAGACTGGAGCCAGAACCCGTCGTCGAACCACCAGCCGCCGCCCGCGCCGAGCGTCAACGAAGGCCCGCGGCCCGTCGACCCGCGGAGCTCCTCCGCGGGCGCGCCGATCGGCAGCGCCTCGACCCCGGCCCGGCGCACCGCGAACAGCGCCAGCTCCTTGCCGGTCCCGCGGGCCACCCACACCTCGCCGCCGAGGGCCTCCACCGCGGCCGAGATCGGCGACGGCACCGGCGATCCCGGCCCGAGCCCCGCGACCCACCCGTCCCACGTCGGGTCGTCGAGCGCCGGCCGCAGCGCGACCCGGTCGCCCGGAGCCACCCGGACGTCCCACCGGGCCAGGATCAGCCCAGAGTCGAGCGCGGCGTGCGCCAGGTGCCGGCCGGGGCGCACCGCCACCGCGCCGGTGGGGTCGAGCGTCGCCGCCCGGCCGTCGACCACCAGGTGCGCCCCCGCGGGGAGCGCCTCCGGCACCAGGCGCGCGTCCGCCCACCCCGCGACCGCCCGCTGGGTGGCGCCGAACGCCACCCGCTGCGGCGCCTCACCGATCTCGTACGCGGTGACCCCGCGGTCGGGCTCGAGCGCCGACGCGTCGACCCACGGCGCGGGGGCGACCACGCCGTCGTGAGCGACCCGCCAGGCCGCGGCGTCGGGGTCGGTCGCGAGCTCCTCGGCGAACGCTCGCTCCACCGCGAACCCCTGGTACGCGAGCGCGGCGTACAGGCGGAGGCGGTCCGCGTCGTCGCGCAGCGCCCCGACCGCCGCTAGCGGACGGGCGAGGTCGGCGGCGATCACCCGCTCGCCGTCGAGCTGAGCCTCGTACGGGCGAGCGGCCCGCACCGCGGCGTCGAGCTGGTCGAGGACGGCCGCGTCGGCGTCGGTCCACCGGGTCGCTGCGGCCCGCAGGTCGAGCGGGCTGAGGTCGGACCCGCCGCCCGCCGCGGCCACCGCCGCCCTGTCCGAGGCAGACGGGGCGGACACCCACACGACTTGGGCCGCGTCCGCGGCAACCGCGATCAGGAGCACGTGAGCCGCTCGCCGTCCCACACGCAGCTCACCGCGCGCGGCCGATCGATCGTCACCGCAGCCGCCCGCGACCGACCGCCGACGTGCACGGTGACCTCACACTTCCCGGCCGGGAAGTTCCGAATCACCGCGGAGGTCGACCCCGTGCCGGTCACGTCGCCGCACCGGACGTCGATCGCGGAGGCCTCGGCGGACGCGACCACCGCGCGCGACAGCGTGGGCGCCGGCGAAGGCGGCGGCCGAGGGGAGGGGCGAGGCGC
>JBEBJC010000973.1:0-3415 GCA_040080105.1 Myxococcota bacterium | reverse complement strand
GGGTGGGGCTGTGTCAGATCGGGGCGGCGGTGATGGCGGAGCAGGGCCACGACCACCCGGCGATCCTGGCGCACTACTACCCGGGCTCGGCCCTGGTGCGGCGGTACTAGCGAGGTCGAGGTCGAGGTCGAGAGGGGTGGCGATCGGGCGCCGGCCGGCTAAGAGCGGAAATGGTGCTCCTCCCCCTCCTGTCCGCCTGCCGCCGCGAACCGGACGCCACCACCGAGCCCGACACGGCCGGGGTGCCGCCGGTGGCGCTGGTGTCGAACGTCGTGCTGGAGGCCCCCTCCGGCGGCCTCGTCACCGCCACCCTGGTCGACCCTGCGGTCGAGGTGGAGGCCGACCTCGACGGCGAGCCGCTGTCCGCCGCGTGGGCGCCGGTGCCCGACGCCGCGAACCGGCTGTGGCGCGCGCCCGACGCCCTCGCGCTCGGCCCCCACACGCTGACGTTCACCGCCGGCGACCGCAGCGAGTCGTTCGAGCTCGTGGTCACCCCGCGGTGGTTCGTGAACGTCGGCGAGGCCATCGGCCTCGGCGGCCAACACCAGACCGCCGGGTACCCGCCCGAGTGCGCCCAGTCCCTCACCGGCGTCGGGGTGGCGGACCTCGACCTCGACGGCGACTTCGACCTGGTGCGCGGGCAGATCGGAGCCGACTCGCAGCTGTACGAGAACCTCGGCGACGACGACGGTGACGGCCTCCCCACCTTCGTCGACCGGACCCTGGAGTGGGGCTTCGGCGGGCACGACCTCGCGGTGAGCGTGAGCTTCGCCGACATCGACAACGACGGCGACTCCGACCTGTTCCTCGGCCGGCGCGGCCCGAACGTGCTGCTCGAGAACCGCACCGTCCCCGACGGGGTCGGCCGGTTCGTCGACGTGACCCTCGGGTCGGGGCTCGCCATCGCCGACCAGCGCACCACCTCCGGCGGGTTCGGCGACGGCGACCTCGACCTGTACGAGGTCAACCACACCTGGTGCTTCCCCGGCGCCGACAAGGTGCCCGCCGCCGAAGACCACCTGTACCGGAACGACGGCGGGATGCGGTTCACCGAGGTGACCGAGCTGCTGCCCGACGAGGTGGGCCAGGTGAGCGAGCGGCTCGGCTTCGTCGGGATGTGGATCGACCTCGAGCGCGACGGAGACCCCGACCTGTGGGTGGTCAACGACACGACCGAGGCCGGCGGCCGCAGCGTGGTGGTGCGGAACGACGGCCCGCAGGCCGGCGGGTGGGCGTTCACCGACATCAGCGCCGGCTCGGCGCTCGCCCCGGCACACGACGCGCTCGGGAAGGGCGTCAACGGGATGGGCGGGGCGGTGGCCGACCTCAACGGCGACCGGCTGCCCGACTTCGCGTTCTCGAACATCGGCCCGAACCAGCTCGCGCTGTCGACCGGCGGCGGCGGGTGGATCGACGGGTCGCTGTCGATGGGGATCGAGCGCACCACGTTGCCGTGGGGCGACCGGTCGGTCACCTGGGGCACCCACCTGCTCGACCTCGACCTCGACGGCGACCAAGACGCGCTGTACGTCGGCGGGCCGATCCGCGGGCGGGAGGTGCAGCCACACGCGCTGTTCGAGAACGTGGGGCGCGGCGCGCCGATGGTCGACCGCACGTGGGCCTCCGGCCTGGCGACGACCCACCACGGGGCGGCCTCGGCCCAGGTCGACCTGACCGGCGACGGGTACCCCGAGGTGGTGGTCGCGAACTGGGGCGGGCCGCTCGACGTGTGGTTGAACCTGCTCGGCAACCGCCACGACCGGCACTGGCTGGTGGTCGACGCGAAGGGCGACGGCGTGTCGGTCAACCGCGACGGGTTCGGCGCGGTGATCGAGCACACCGGCGCCGACGGGGCGGTGTCGACCTGCTTCCGCAACCCGATGCCGGGGGTCTCCGGCACGGGCGACCCAGGGTGCCTGTTCGGGCTCGGCGACGCGCCGAGCGGCGGGGTGGTCACCGTGTACTGGCCCGACCGCAGCCAGGTCACGGTGCCGGTGGGCGCGGCCGACCAGCGGCTGGTGATCACGCGAGGTGCGCCATGACGTTGGCGTGGTGGCTCGGGTGCACCGGGAACACGCCGCCCCCGACCGAGCCCGAGCCGTGTGCAGATCCACGCGGGGTCACCCTCGGCACCGGAGCGAACGCGTTCGCGCCGCTCGAGCCCGGCGGCACGTTGGCGCTGGTGCACGGCCCCCAGGGCGGCTACCACCTGCCGCTCGCGGTGCGGGCGTGCGCGACGGCCGACCAGGTCCAGCTGCACTTCACCGGGCAGATCGACGGCGCGCCGGTGGTGGACGTGCGGCTCGAGTACCCGCTGATCGTCGAGGACGCGTGCTGCTCGGTCGCGCTCGACGTTTACGGGTACCTGTTCGCCGACACCGGCACCACCCCGCTCGACCTGGTGGGCGCCACGATCGCGCTGGAGGTGGAGCTCGACGACGGCGCCGGCGTGGTCACCGACGCGGTCGAGCTCGCGATCGGCTCCCCGGTCGAGTAGCGGTACCGCCCGGTACCGCCCGGTCAGGCCCCGGTCACGCCCCGGTCACGCCCCGGTCGGGCCGCCGCGCCCCGCCGCCTCGTCCTCCGCGCGCTGCCGGGCCGCGTGCAGCGCGGTCGACAGCCAGCTCGCGTCCACGCCGGCCTGCTCGAGCCGGCCTGCGAGCGCCTCCATCCCCGCGAGCAGCTCGGGGTCCACCCGCTCGACCACGATCGCGGAGGAGCCTCCGAACAACCCGGGGATCCCCGGGAGCACGTCGAACCCGCGCTCGCGGATCCACGTCTCCCACAGCAGGCGCTCGTAGTCGTCGGCGGAGGGCACGACGATGTCGCCCGGCGCGAGCCCGGCGAGCCGGGTGATGTCGACCACGTGGTTGACCGGGTCCACCGCGAACCGCGCGTCCGGTCCCGCGTCGAACGCCTCCTGCTCCCACTGGGCGAACGACAGCCCCATCCGGCTCACCTCCGCGTGGACCCGCGCCTGCAGCCCGGCGGAGAACGTGGTGGGCGAGTCGGCGCCGAGCGCGAACGGACGCGGGTCGCCGCCCTGGATCACCTCCCCTTCGAGCAGGCTCTTCGCCACGTCGCGGGTGGCGTCGGTGACCACGCCGGACGCGTCGTTCGCCAGGCCCTGGCGCAGCGCGAGCGTGCTCGACGCGAGCGCGCCGCCGAGCAGCCCGCCGGCGATCCCGGTCCCGAGGGTGAACGCCCCGCCCACCAGCACCGCGAACTGCTCGGACTCGGCGAGCTCCGCCTCCTTCGCCCGCTCGAGCGCGGCGTTCACCCGGCCGGTGGCCTCGTCGTACCGGGTCACGCAGTCGAGCAGGCGCCGCTGGTGGGCCGCGACGAGCGAGGTGTGCACGTGGGCCGCGAGCTCGAGCCGCGAGTCGTGGGTCCGGGCGTCCGCGCGCGCGGCCCA
>JBEBJC010000972.1:0-3417 GCA_040080105.1 Myxococcota bacterium | reverse complement strand
TCACCCCGACCCTCTCCCCCGCTGCGGGGGAGAGGGGGATCGGCCAGGACAATTCCGCTCCGGGACCGCTGCGGGGCGCAGTCAGAACTCGAGTCGGGTGATGGTGAGCACCCAGTCGCCCCGGTCGAACGCGTCGAACCCGTCGACCACCACCGTCACCGGCACGTCCCGGTCGAGCGACACCACCGCGTTCGAGGTGAGCACGCCCGGTGACGCGTCGTCGTTGCAGGTCCGGGTGGTGCCGGTGCACCCGGTCAGCACGTACACCACCGTGTCGAACCCGGTGCCGGCGGTCGAGAACGTGTAGATCCCGGTGTCGGTCGGGGTGAACTGGATCGCCGCGTCCGGCCCGAGGCCGCCGGTGCAGGTGGTGAGCGCGTAGTTGTTGCCCTGGCCGAGCGTCGACCCGCGCACCTCCACCGGCGTCACGGCCACCGCGAGCTCGGGGCACACGTCGGTACACTCGGCGAGATCGGCGCACCGAGCGTCCTGGCAGTCGACCATCAGGTCGCCGTTGTCGTCGAGCCCGTCGTCGCAGTCCTCGGCGCACTCGACCGCGGTCGCGCAGTCCTCGTCGAAGCAGTCGGGCGACAGGTCGCCGTCGTCGTCGACGCCGTCGCGGCAGAACACCTCGTGCTGCTCGATGTCCAGCGTGTACGCGCCGGCCACGTCGGTGTCCCCGCTGACCAGGAACGTGGTGAGCTCGCCCGCGTCGAACGTCCGGGTCAGCACCACGGAGCCGTCGGCGTCGAGCCCGGCCTCACAGGTGGTCTCGGGCGCGCCGCACCCGCCGCCGGTCGACACCACCGGGGTGAACCCGGCAGTGATCGGGGTGAACCGCACGGTGTACTCCCCCTGGAGCAGCGCGACGAACGCCACGGTGTCGTCGGGCGCGGCCGGGTCGCCGACGCCGCAGCTCGGCGCGCCCACGTCGGCTCGCCCGAGGGTGGTCCGCTCGATCTGGCCGGGCCCGATGAGCTGGATCGCCGGGCACGCGACCTCACACGCGCCGGTCGCGGGGCAGTACGCGCCGTCGGCGCAGTCGGTGAGGCCGTTGCCGTTGTCGTCCACCCCGTCGTCACACACCTCGGCGCACGCGGCGTCGGGCACACAGTCGTCGTCGGAGCAGTCGATTTGCTGGTCGAGGTCCTCGTCCACCCCGTCGTCGCACGCGACCTCGGACGCGGGGACCTCGGTGAGCTCGAGCCGGTGCGGGCCGGGCGGGCCGTCGATCACCGCGATCGCCGACTCCCCGGCGACGAGGTCGACCAGCAGGAGCTCCCCGGGCGCAGCGGCGCACGCGAGCTCGACCCCGCCGCACCCGGCGGTGATCGCGAGCGAAGCGTCGGCGACGGTCGCCGCCGGGTCGAGGCGGAACCCGTACCGGCCGTCGCGGGGGGCGACGAACGCGGCGGTCGCGTCGGGGCCGGCGGAGGTCGCGCACGAAGCGGCGACGGTGTCGGCCGCGCCCTCGGTGGTGCCGACGAGCGCGTCGGTGAGCTCGCCCTCGGTCGGGCACACACACCCGGCGGCGGCGGCGCAGTCGGGGTCGAGGCAGTCGATGCCGCCGTCGAAGTCGTCGTCGAGCCCGTCGTCACACCCGGCCTCGGTGGGCGGGACGAGCTGCACCGACAGCTGGACGTCGCCGGGGGTGCCCGCGTCGTCGGCGACCACGGTGACGAACCGCCCGGCGTCGAGGTCGAGCGACACGACCCCGGGCGCACACGCGAGCTCGGCCTCGCCGCACCCGGCGCGCACCGCGAGCACCGGGGAGCCGACCGAGCCGGCGGGGTCGAACCGGTACCGCCCGGTGACCGGCGCGGTGAACCCGAACACCACGTCCGCCCCGGCCGACGACGCACACGACGGCAGCTCGTCGTCGTCGGCGCCCGAGGTGTCGGCGCCCCCGAACACGTCGGTGCCCGAGCCGAGGTCCACCTCGACACACGAGTCGTCGGTGTCGGCGTCCGCGTCGGTGTCTGCGTCTGCGTCTGCGTCGGCGTCGGCGTCTGCGTCGGTGTCGGTGTCCGCCTCCACCGGCGGGACCGGCGGCGGGTCGATCGTGGTGTCCTGGGAGCAGCCGAGCAGGGCCAGCCCGAGGGCGTAGGTCATCGTTCCTCCAGTTCGGTTAGGGGTTCTCATCGAGGGGTCCGGCCTTCGAGCGCCCAGCGCGCGAGCCAGTTCCAGTGCGAGGGGCAGGTCGGGTCGAACGCGGTCGGATCGGCGGCGCGCGCGCCGGCGGCGACCCACTGGTCGAGCCGGGCGTCGGCGTCGGGGGTCCAGCCGGCGCCCAGCACCCGGCACACCAACCCGATCGCGTCGGTGCGGCGCACCTCGGGGCCGAGGTCCTCCAGCCCCTCGTCGGTGCCGCGGGCGGCGAGCGCGGCGGCGGCGACGACTCGCACCGACCCACCCGCGCCGACCACCTCGGCGAGCACCGGGTCCAGGTCGAGCCCGTGGTCCGCGAGCGTCCGCAGCGCGGCCGCGAGGGCGGCGGGCCCCGGTCGGTAGTGCCCCGACCAGCTCGAGAGCCGGGTCAGCGTCCCGTCGGGGGTGGTGTGCAGGTCCCCGGCGCAGGTCACCGGCCCGCCTGCGACGAACGACGAGTGGTGCCACACGGCGATCTGGTCGAGGGGGCGGGCGCGCGCGAGCCAGTCGACGGCGTCGGGCGACAGGTCGGTCGGGTCGGCGGCGTACAGCTGGCCGCCCGGGTCCATCGCGTACAGGAACCGGTCCACCGGCCGCTCGGTGTCCCACCCGGCGAGGCCGGCGTAGCCCCCGGCCGTGTCGAGCGGCGCGCCGCTGTCGGCGTTCACCAGCCGCCCGTCGTGCACCGCCACCTCGAGCCGCCACGCGGTCGGGGTGTCGGCGTAGGTGGTGCGCACCGGGATCGTGCGCCCGGACGGGGTGCGGACCGTCCCGCCGCGGCCGGGGTTCGCGTCGGTCTCGCGGGCGAACTCGGGGCGGAGCTCGACCATCAGCCCACCCCCGGGCGGCGGCTCTCCGGGAACACCGTGGACGGGTCCCACCGCACCCGCCGACCGCGCGGGCGGCTGCCGGGGCGCTTGAGCGCCGACGGCGGGGCGGCGCGCGGGGTGCCGTCGAGGTTCAGCGACAGGGTCTGGTACCCGCCGGGGACGAGCGCCGGGGTGCCGTCGAGGTTCAGCGACGCGTTCTGGTACCCGCCGGGGACGAGCTCGGGGGTGCGCGCGTACCGCGGGGTGCCGTCGAAGTTCAGCTCGGGGTTCTGGTAGCCGCCGCGCGTGGTGTTCGGCGTGCCGTCGAGGTTCAGCGACGCGTTCTGGTACCCGCCCGGCACCGCGGCGGGGGTCATCGAGTACCCGCCGCCGGTGGTCCCGGGGGTCGGGGTGTACCGCGGCGCCGGGGTCTGCGCGTACCGCGGGGTGCCGTCGAGGT
>JBEBJC010000971.1:0-3419 GCA_040080105.1 Myxococcota bacterium | reverse complement strand
AATCCACCGCCGCGATCTCGAAGCGCCCCGGCGCGGTGCGCACCATGACGGGCACCGCGTCCGCCGCCGGCAGCGAGAGCGCGCCCGCCCCGAGCGCGGCGGTCGCCACCGCCGCACACCCCACCAGCGTGAGCCCCGACGGCAGCGGGCCCTTCACCGCCATCCCGACCACCATCACCGCAGCGACGGCCCCGACCACGGCCCACCGGGCCCGGGTCGACAGGCCGCGCCGCTCGTGCTCGATCGCGCGGGTCACCGCGGCCACCGGCGGCGGGCGGTCGGTCGCAGCGTCGGCCCCGTCGGCGCCCTCGGCACACAGGGGGCAATCCGCCGCGTGCGCCAGCAGCTCCTCGTCGAGCGGGAGCCCGCGGGCGCGGGCCGCGTGCACCTCGGGACAGCCCCGGCTCATTCCTCCCCCCGCAGCGACGCCCGTAGCCGCTCGTATCCCCGGTGGGCCCGGACGCGCACCGCGCCGATCGAGCCGCCCACCACCCGCGCGACCTCGGCGAACGGCAGCCCGCCGAGCCAGTGGAGCTGCACCGCTGCTCGCTGGTCGGGCGGCAGCGCGGACACCGACCGGCGAACCCGCTGCTGGTCCTGGTGTCGCTCGAGCGCGGTCGACGCCGCCGGCGCCGGATCGGTGAGCTCCGCGGCGTCGACCCACTGCACCCGGCGAGCCGGTCGCCGCTGCCAGTCACGGCGCAGGTTCAGCGCCAACGTGACGATCCATGGCCTCAGCGGCGCGCCCGGGGTGAAGTCGGCCGCGCTGCGGTGCAGGTGCAGGAACACGTCCTGGACGAGCTCGTCCACCTCGTCGTCGGGCACGCCGCCGCGGCGCATGGTCGCGCGCAGCGCCGGCGTCCACCGTCCGATCAACCGGGCGAACGCCGCGCGATCGCCGGCCAGGTGGGCCGCGAACAGCGCCTCGTCGCTCGGGTCGTGCATCTGCGCTCCGGGTTGACCGGCGAGCGCCGGCCGACACCACGTCTGCGCCGCGACCAACGCGTTACATCGCCGGCGGGTCGGCGTACAGGAAGTCGGTCGGAGCGTCGGCGTGGCAGCCCACGCACATCGCGATCGCGCCCGCCGCCATCACCGTGCCGTCCGCGCCGAACTGCGCGTAGAACCAATCCCCGTTCGCCGCGTCGTACCCGGCGCGCTTCTGCATCACGGTGATGTCGGCCACCGTCGCGCCGCTCTCGTCGGTGGTGGCCCGCTTGACCGCGATCGAGCCCTCGGGGGCGCTGCCGGCGAAGTCCCACGCCGCGAGCGTGTCGTCGAACCAGGTCACCACGTACCCGCCCATGTGCATGCTGCTCAGGGTCGGAGTGGTCGACCACCCCGGCGGCACGGTCCACGACTCGTAGCCGTCGATGTCGGCCCACAGCTCGGCCGCGATCTCTTCGTCCGACGCCGCCACCGGCGTGGTCATCGGCATCGTCCCGGTCTCCCCCGACTCGGTCGTCGTCTTGTCTCCGCCACACGCCGCCAGGCCCAGCACCACGAACGAAAGCCTCACGAACACCTCCGCCCCCCGGTACGGACCGCGGCGCCGGTGGTTACCGAAAATCACTCCGCGTCCGAATGTTCCGGGTCGACCGGCGTCCGACGCGCGGCGCGGAGGGCCCATGGTGGTTTGGCTGGCGGCGGCGGCGCTCGGCGCCCCCGGGAAGAAGGCGGTCGAGGTCCCGATCGACGTGGGGGTCGGCCCAGCGGCGAACCTGTTGTTCGGGCCGGTGCGGGACGAGCAGAGTGTGCTCGGCGGGATCGCGTTCTCGGCCGAGGCGGTGCTCGACCACCAGCTGCTGAAGAAGTTCAAGAAGCGGATCCCGGCGCAGTACCGAAAGCAGGTGCTCGGGATGGACGAGATCCGGATCACCCACCCGCTCGTGCCGCGCACGATCTGGATCTCGCCCAAGGTCGGCGACGCGACGGTCGAGATGTACGGTGTGCAGCTCCGTCCCGTCGGGCTCGGGCTGCCGCTGCTCGACGGCCCGGTGCGGCTCGACATCGGCGTAGGGCTGATCGCGTCGTACTTCTACCTGAACGGCGACGCGCTGCCCGGCCCGACCCACTTCCTGCGGCCCGGGATCGACCCGGGGATCGAGCTCGAGGTGCCGTTCTCCGACACGTACCTGCTCAGCGGCGGGTGGACGAGCCAGCTGTACCTGCCCCAGCCGGTGGGCGGCTCGATCCTGGAGTTCGGCCCTCTCGACGCGTCGATCTGCCACCTGGGGCAGGCGTTCGTGAAGGTGCACCTTCGGTTCCCGAAGCGGATCAAACCGTGAGCCGCCTCCACATCACGCGCCGTGAAACACGGCTTCGAGGTCGTGCCCGTCCGGGTCGAGCACGAACGCCCCGTAGTACGTGGGGTGGTACTCCGGGCGTAGCCCCGGGGCGCCGAAGTCGCGCCCGCCCGCCGCGAGCGCCGCGCGGTGGAACGCGTCCACCTCCGCGCGAGACCGCGCCGCCAGCGCCAGGTGGACCGGGGTGATCCGCGCCACGTCCGCCGGCTGCTGGTACGAGGTGGGGCCCACGCTGAGCCACAGCTGCGGCGCGGCGCCGCGGCCGAACCCACAAGTGCCCGGGAAGTCCATCAACGGTCCGATCCCGAGCGGGGCCAACGCGGCGGCATAAAACGTGCGGCTCCGCTCGAGGTCGCTCACCACCACCGTCACATGATCGAGGATCGACACGCCCACCTCCGGCGCACCCGTATCGCTCGCGATACCGGGCGTCGTGGGCGTCACGATCGAGCTCGGAGCCACCACGGTGGACCTCGACGAAGGGTGGGTCGAGCGGGCCGGGGTGCGGGATCCGCTCGGCCCGCGCGAGCTCGCGGTGCTGAAGACGCTGGCCGCGCGCCCCGACGAGCGCGTGTCGCGCGAGGAGCTGGTCGCGGCGGTGTGGGGCGTGGAGCCGGTGGGGGCGCGGGCGTGTGACCGCGTTGTGTACCGCCTGCGGGCGAAGCTCGAGGCCGACCCGAACACGCCCGAGTTCCTGCTCACCGAGCACGGCGCCGGCTACCGGCTGCGGCTGCGCGCACCGGCTCCGTCGACCGCGCCCCTCGCCGCTCGGTCCACGGGCGTGGCGGTGCACGATCGGGTGCTCGACCTCGACCGGGCGCGGATCGACGGCCCGGATGGCCCGGTCTCGCTCACCGGGAACGAGCAGGCGGTGCTCCGCCTGCGGCTCGACGCCGACGGCGAACCGAATGACGCCGGTGGGGGCGCGCCGGTCCGGGAGATGACGAAGGCGTGGCTGACGTCGCAGTCCGCGCTCTACGTCGCGGCCTCCGCGGCCGTGCACCAGGTTCCGCTCGTTCGCGCGCTGGCGGCGCGTGTCGGGCTCCTGGCCGGGCCACTCGGGGAGAACGTGCCCCCCACGCCAACCGAGGTGGATGCCGCGGCCGCGCGCAC
>JBEBJC010000970.1:0-3422 GCA_040080105.1 Myxococcota bacterium | reverse complement strand
GGCAGGCGCGGGCTCTCGGGCGGGGCCGACTCGAACGACACGACCGCGGTCGCGGGCTCCGGCGGCGGCTCGAGCGACGCCGGGGGGTCTTCGCGGACACACGACAGCAGGAGCGGGCCGAACATCGGGCACCTCGGGGGGACGACTCGTTCGTCGCCGGCGGCGCTCCGCGGTTCCCCTGCGCTGGTCACGGAACGGTGAAGAGGCTCACCCGCGGGTGTCGAGCGCGAACCACAACACCGCGGCGGCGCCGGCCCCATGTTTCCACATCGCCGGGCCGAGGAACAGCCCCGGGGCGACCTCGCGCACCTCGTCGTGGATGTGGCGGATCCACCACGGGTTCGCCGGCAGGTCGTAGTCGAGGAACACCGTGGGACGCCCGTCGAGCCGGGACGGGCCGAACCCGGTGGCGAACGGGAACAGGTCCTGCCGGCCGAGCAGCGCCGGCACGTACACCCGGTTGATCCCGGCGCCGGACTGGTCGGTCGCCGCGCGCCAGGTCTTGCCCGCCCACACGAACCGCCGGGAGGCCGCGAGCCACCGCAGCGCCGGCGCGAGCGGGCGGGTCCACCGCACCGCGAGCATCCGCCCCACCAGCGGCCCGTCGAGCGGGCGGAGGGTCTCGGGGACGGTCCCCGCGTCGTACCGCCGGCCGAGCTCCGCCCACGACTCGCGCGCGAGGGTGTCCAGGTCCAACGTCTCGATCGTCTCGACGGACTTCACCATGGTCGACTCCTACGTGGGTTTGGCGAGGGCGGCCCAGCACGCCTCGCCGGCGGCAGTGAACGCGGCGTCGTCGAGCCGCAGGTACCCGAGGCGCTCGGCCTTGATCAGGCCGACGAGCGAGCCCCAGACCATCGCGATGCCGACCTCGACCGGCAGCTCGCGCAGCGCGCCGCCGGCGGCCAGCCCCTGGCCGGCGAGCCACAGCGGCATCAGCACCGCGAGCTCGAGCTGGCGGCTCTCGGCGTCGAGGTACGGCGTGTGGTCCTGCAGCTCGAGGAACTGGAACGCGAGGGGCTCGGCGCGGGCGAACGCGACCAGCCGCCCCCACGCCTCGAGGAACGACCCGCGCGGGTCACTCGCGGTGGGCGGGGCCCCGAGCGCGGCCGCGAGGCGGGCCTTCGCGTCGCGGAACACGTGGTTCACCAGGTCTTGTTTGTCGGTGAACGTGCGGTACACGGTGCCGGCGCCGAGCCCGGCCGCCGCGGCGAGCTCGGGCATGGTCACGCCGTGGTACCCGCGCCGCGCGAACGCCTCGAGCGCGGCGTCGAGGATCTTCCGCCGCTTGTCGTCGACCGGCGGGCGGCCGCGGGGGCGTCGATTTTCGGAATCGCTGTTCACAAAATCAGGGTAGCCGGGTGGGGCTCCGTACGTCCAGTTATTTTTGGAACCAGCGTTCCGGAATTGTTCCGCAGCCCCACGTCGGACAAACACGTGTCTCGCGGGAGGCGGGCCAGCTCGTGGCGGACGACGGCACGATCTCCGGCACCTACGACGTGAACGACGCCACGCGGATGGAGTGGCGGCTGGTGCCCGAGCGCGAGTGACCCGACACCCCCATGGGATCGGCGGTTCGGGGCGTGACGCGCACCCGGATCCTTCTCGCGCCACCAGGGCACTGTCGCCGCGGTCGGTCCAGGTGGAGGTCGCCGATGGTCGTGCGAGCTTGAACCTCCTCGCGATGCTGGTCAGCATCGCCGAGGCGGGGCCCTGGGTCCGCGCTCCCGGGGCTTGGTACACGAAGGTAGCGGTCAACCGGTTCCGGGCTGGCGAATACGTCGTCCCTGGAGCTGCGGAAGCGCCCGCCGGCCCGTCGTACCAGGCCACGACGGCGTCGGTGTACTCCGAGCTCGGCCTGGCACCCGGGCTGCAGCTCGTCGTCGACGCGCCGTGGTCCTGGGCCACGAACCAGTTCGACGGCAGCACGCTCGTCTACCGCGCGGACGGGCCCGGCTCGCTGCGGGCCGGCCTCGGCTACGGCTCGACCCGCGCGCCCGTCTCCGCCCACGTGCTGGCGAGGGTGCCGCTGTTCGCGAACGGCGCCCCCGAGACCTTCGCCCCGGCCCTGGGCGAGGAGCAGGTCGACGTCGACGTCGTGTTGTCGGCGGGCGCGTCTGCTCCGGCGGGCGAGTCCCGGCTTTGGGGCGCCGCAGACGTGGGCGGGCGCGTGCGGACGGGCCTCGTCCTCGCGTCCGAGCCCGTCGTGGTGGACGGCGGAGACGCGCTCACCGGGCGCCTTCAGCTCGGAGTATCGCCTACTTGGCACGGCCAGGCGTTCGGTTGGGCGTTCGTCGAGGCCGCAGGCTTCACCGGCGTCGGCTCGGCGCGGCGTTCGGCCACCGTGTCTGCTGGCGCGGCGATCCCGCTCGGGAGCGGGCTCCACGTCGAGCTGGGCGGGACCGTGACGCCCTGGGCCCACCTCGACGCGAGAGGGAGCGGCTTCGGCCTCGGCTTGTCACACCAGAGAACATCGAACAGGAGGACGAGATGACGACGACGCGTTGGATGATGGCCCTGGCCCTCGTGGGGTGCGCCGGTGAAGGGGAGGAGCCGGGCGGCGGAGCGTTCGCCCGGTTCATCACCGTGGACGAGCTGGCCCGGGATCCCGGCGGGTTCGCGATCCTCGACGTGCGGGAAGCCGAGGCGTACGCCGCCGACCACCTCCCCGGAGCGGTCAACGCCCCGTGGCAGACCTTCGCCGGCGTGGGCGTGGGCGAGCCTGGCGACGCGGACTGGGGCACGCTCCTCCCAGCCTCGGAGATCGCCGCGGCCCTGGGCGCGCTGGGCGTCGATCCCGGCAAGCCGCTCGTGACCTACGCCGACCCCACCGGTTGGGGCGAAGACGGCCGCGTGGCCTGGAGCCTCGAGAGCGCGGGCTTCCCGGTCCGGATGTTGGACGGCGGGTTCCCCGCGTGGGTCAACACGGGGAACGAGGCGACGAGTGAGGTCCCGTCGCTGTCCCCCACGACCTTCGCGGTCGCCGAGGAGCGCCTGGCGGAGATCAACGTGACCACCGCCCAGATGCTCGCGGCGGTCGAGGCCGGCGACACGCTGATCCTCGACGCGCGGGAGACCGAAGAGTACGACGGCGCGATGCTCTACGGCGAGCTGCGCGGCGGGCACATCCCCGGCGCGGTGAGCCAGCCGTTCGTCGAGAGCCTGAACGGCGACGGGACGATGAAGCCCGACGCCGATCTGCGCGCGATGTTCGAGGCCGCGGGCGTGGTCGAGGGCGAGACCGTCTACGTCTACTGCACGAAGGGAATCCGCTCGGCGCACACGTGGGCCGTGCTCACCCACCTCGGCTTCGACGCGCGCAACTACGACGCGTCGTTCTACAGCTGGGCGGGTGACGAGACCTTGCCGATCGAGTGATGGACAGGAGACAGCCGGGCGGGGTTCGGCGCGCCGGCCGGGGT
>JBEBJC010000969.1:0-3422 GCA_040080105.1 Myxococcota bacterium | reverse complement strand
GGCACGGTCTGGCCGCTGCTCAAGCCGATCTGCCGGCTGAAGAAGATGACCGGGATTTCCCGTTCGGTGGTGCTGCTCGTCCCGAGCGGTGCGCCGCCCGAGGCCCTCGACTGGTTGGCGACCGAGATCGACACCGCAGCCGCCGCGATCGTCGCCGGTGCTCCGGCCCCCGAGCTCCAGTCCCTGCGGGCCGCGGCCGCGTCTCCGGCGGAGTCGAACGCGGCTTCTCGGGCGGAGCGGGCGAGGGCGGCGGCACGGACGACCGTCGATCGTTCCTGACCCTGTGGGCAACGTCATCACCAGCGCGGACGGGGGTTCGGTGACCGGAGCAGACCTGCGACCGCGCCGTGATCTCACTGTCGCGGTTCGCCGGCGCCGCGGGCGGGCGCTGGCGCTCGGATGTCGCGCGCACCGGGCTCTGCGGGCCTGGCACGGAAGTCGCTCGGGACGGCACGGAGGTGGCGATGAGAAGGGGAGCATGGATCGGGTTGGTGGCCCTCGCCGGGTGTGACCCGTCGGTCGGGTATTCGGTCGAGGTGACGGTGACCGAGGCGACGCTGCTGTCCCTCGACGCCGTCGACGACCTCGGCGTGCAGGTCCTGGCGCCGGACGTGGGGCGCCTGTTCCCCGAGGTCCAGCCGCTCGACGGCACCACCGACGAGCAGACCTTCAGCATCGACGGCGACGCGATCGTCGGCCGCGAGGACGACCTGTGCCCGAAGCTCACCGTCTCGTTGGTCACGGTGTCGACCGGGGCGCCGCTCGAGCCGCCGATCGAGGTCGCTCCGGACGGGGCCTGCGCCGAGGGCTCGACCGAGTTCGTCGGGACCGCGCAGCTGTAGGGCGTGCTACCTTCGCCGCTCGCGCGGGGAGGGTGGATGCGCTTCGGGGGCCTGCTGGCGTTGATCGGGTGTGGCTGGTCCGAGCGGCGGTTCGAGGTCGATGGGATCGACCAGCTGTGTGAGGCGGCGGCCGCGTGCGCGGGGACGTACGACGCGGCGACCTGCGTGGACCTGCTGCGCACGACCGATCGCGAGGGTTGTGCGTACGACGCGGCGGCGGCGGCGGACTGCGTGGACGGGCTCGACGGGGCGGCGTGTGAGACGATCGAGCCGTTCGGCGTGACCGAGCTCGCGCTGCCGCCGGCGTGCGCCGAGGTGTGGGACTGCGCCTGGCTCGACCTGTCGGCGTTCTGACCGTCAGCGGGCGGCCGATCCGTCGTTGTCGGCCACGTCGACCGTGCCGGCGACCTCGATCGCGTCGGCGAACGCGGTCGCTGCAGCGTCGCCCACCGAGAGGTTGCCGCGGATCGTGAGATCGCCGCCCACGGTGTGCAACGCGCCGAGCCCGTCGAGGTCGGCGAGGTTCACCGCGTACAGGATCGCCATGTCACCGCCGACCGACGTGAGCGCGTCCAGGCCGGACAACGACGTGAGCCCCGACGCGTAGGTCAGCTCGAGGTCTCCTTCCAACGAGGTCACCCCTTCGAGCCCGGTGAGGTCCGTCAGCGCGTCTTCGTACGCCACGTACAGGCCGCCGAGCGAGGTGAGCCCCGCGAGCGCCTCGATCTGGGTCACCGCGCCGTTGCCGTGCAGGGTGAGGGGACCGTCGAGCGTGGTCAGCCCGTCGAGGCCCGCGAGGTCGACGAGCGACGGGTTCCACGCCAGGGTCAGCCCGAGGCCCACCCCCTGGAGGGACTCGAGCCCCGCGAGGGAGGTCAGCGCCGGGAGGTTCGCGATCACCACCTCACCCTCCACCTCGGCCGTCGACAGGGGGGTGAGGGAGTGCAGGCTCGGGTTGTCGGACACGTACAGCGCGCCCATCCGGGTGATCGAGCCGAGCCCGTCGAGCGTGGGCAACACGTCGTTGTACGAGACCCACACCGCGTTGGTGACCGAGCCGAGGCCGCCGAACCCGTCGAGGGATCCGAGCGCGGGGTTGTCGTACACGGTGAGCGAGTCGCCGATCGTCGCCAGGCGCTCGAGCCCGTCGACCGAGGCGAGCGCGTCGTTGTTGGCCACGTACACGAACCCCACGACCGTCTCGAGCCGCTCGAACCCGGCGAACGAGGTGAGGCCGGACTCGAACACGTCGAGGCCGCCGCCGATCACGTGGACACACGACAGGTCGGGCAGCGACGTGACCGACGCGCCGGTGATCTCGAGGGTGCCGGCGATGTCCCGCTCGCACCAACCGAGGCAGAACCCCGGCAGGTCCGCGGCGGCGGCGTCGCCGTACCACGACTCGGTGAGGTGGGACAGGTCGGGGTCGTCGCAGTCGATCGCGAGGTCGCAGTCGTTGTCGGCGCCGTCGCCCCACACCTCCTCGGCGCCGGGGTACACGTCCGGGTCGAGGTCGTCACAGTCCTCTCCCTCGGGGACGCCGTCGCTGTCGCGGTCGATCGGCGGGGTGCCGGTGTCGGTGCCGGAGTCGGTCCGCGGGTCGCTGGTGTCGGTCACCGGGTCGGCGCCGGAGTCGACGCCGGGGTCGACCGGCTTCGTGGGTTCTCCGGGGCTGGTCTCCGGGCCACACGCGAACACCCACCACAACATGCAGCACCTCGGCGACTCACCGCGCCGGGACCTCGGCCACACAGACCACCCGGCGGTAGATCTGGGTGTCGAGCGCGCGGGGGAGCGGTTCCAGCTGCCGATTGTACACCACCCGCCCGTCGAGGGTGGGGTACGGCCGCTCGACCGAGAACTCCCCCCGCCGGTGCAGCGGGGTCTCGACGCCGGTGTCGGGGTCCCACACCACCACCCGCGGGGGGTCACCCCGCCACGGCTCGATCCCGACCACCCGGCCGTCCGCCAGCAGCGTGGCCGAGTGCAGGCACGGCATGTCCCCGCCGGGGACGATCCCGCCCGCGCCGTACCCGAACCGACCACACCGCTCGTCGGTGTGGGTCTGGACCCACAACGTGTCGTCGCGCACCCCGAGGAACCCGGCGACCGGGGCGGGGGTGCGCACCTGCGCCGGCGCGGTGGGCGGCCCGATCACCAGCCCGTCGACGGTGGCCCCGGCCACCACGATCCGGCCCGCGAGCTGCGCCAGCTCGCCGAACTGCATCTCGGGGACGGGGTGCCGCCCCTCGGCGTCCGAGAACCAACACCCGCCGCCGCGCAGACACGCGAGCACCCCCGAGCCGTCGGGGGCGACCCGCGAGAACGTGGTCTGCTCGTCCTCGGTGAGCAGCGCCAACGCCCGCCGCTTCCCGTCGGTCAGGTCGAACCCGTAGATCGCGTCGACCCCGTCGAGCCCGAACAGCTCGACCCCTCCCACCGCGGCCCCCGGCCACACCGCGCCGAGGCCGTACAGGTTGCCCGACTCGACCAGCGGGACCGCGGCGGCCGGATCTCCGAGCGGGATCGCGAGGATCCGCTCGGGGGGCTCGGTCCAATGGGCCTCGTCGGGGGGTGGGA
>JBEBJC010000968.1:0-3425 GCA_040080105.1 Myxococcota bacterium | reverse complement strand
GGTCAGCACGAAGTCGGGGCAGGTGAGCGCGCAGTTCGGCGCCGCGGCGCAGTCCGGGTCCAAGCAGTCGATCTGGTAGTTGCCGTCGTCGTCGAGGCCGTCGTCACACACGGTCTCCACGCACGGGGCGACCGCGTCACAGTCGGCGTCGTCGCAGTCGAACAGCTGGTCGTGGTCTTCGTCGACGCCGTCGTCGCAGGTGGACTCGACCGACGGGATCGGCACCACGTCGAGGGTGAACGGCCCGGCCGCGTCGAAGCTGTCGACCACCACCACCACGGTCTCGCCGGCCGCGAGCTCGAGCACCAGCGACTCGAACTGGTCCTGGTACCCGTAGTTGAAGAAGTCGGCGCACGCGAGCTCGGCCCCGCCGCACCCGTCGAGCGCGTACAACACGTCGTTGAACCCGGTGCCCTCGGTGTCGACGAAGTACCGGCCCGCGGTGACGGCGGTGAACTCGACCGCGTGGTCCTCCCCTGCGCCGATCGACGGGCAACCGGTCGACGTGAAGTCGTCGCCCGCGCCGGCGGTGGTGCCGGAGGTGTGGAGCTCACCGGACGCGAGCTCGTCGCCGCACCCGCCCACCGAGGTGTCGGTGTCCGCGTCGGTGTCCGTGTCGGCATCGGCGTCCGCGTCGGTGTCCGAGTCGGCGTCGGCGTCGGTGTCGGTGTCGGTGTCGGTGTCCGAGTCGGTGTCGGTGTCCGCGTCGGTTTCAGTGTCGGTCGTGCCCGTCGGATCCTTGTCGCCGGTACACCCAGCGAGCGCGATCAGGAACCCCATTCGCGTCATGTCGAACCTCCCCAGCAGGTCCGGTTGCCATAAGCGCTGGCGGGGGCGGGGGGCGGCGCGGAGCGAAAGAAAGTGTATCCGCGCCGGATGCGAGGGTCCTCGGCCTCGAACCCCGTCCCTCCAACACGGGAGTCGGGGATCCGCTGCCGTTCGGGTAACAACCGGCGGTTACGGGTCGTGGACCTGGGTGGTCCAGCCGTCCGGCAGCAGGTGATCGAGGATCACCGTGCCCCCGGGGAAGTGATCGTTGGGCGACATCCACCCGGTCACGGTGGCGCGCTTCACCCCGCGCGGGTCGAGCTCGTCGACCTGCACCACGATCCCGCCCGCCGCCGGGTCGCCGACCCGCACCGAGCCGGTGAGCCAGGTGTGGCCGGCGCCGTCGGTGCGCATCCGCGACACCCGCGCCATCCCCGACCGCGCCGAGGACTGGGCCGCGAGCGCGCTGATCCGCTCCCACAGCGACACGTAGTTGTAGTTGCTGATCCAGATGTCCGGGCAGTACCCCATGAAGTCGGTGTACACCGTGGGGTCTTTCAGCTCGTCGTTCAGGATGTCGTAGCCCCAGCTGCCGATCAGGGCGTCCGGGTACGGGTAGTTCGGGTCGGTGCCCGCGGCGCCGCCGCAGTCGGCGTGGAACCGCCCGTGTGCGTGGCCGACCTCGTGCACCATCGTCTCGGCGGCGACCTCGACGAACCCGACCCCGATCGACGTGCGCAGCGACGGGTTGGTGGTGTTGAACCCGAGCTCGGACAGCCCTCCGATGCAGCCCTGGCTGCAGAACGCCTCGAACGACTCGTCGGGCACGAACAGCCCGTAGTAGTACGTGTTCGGCGTCTCGTCGGCGTCGCCGCGGATCCCGGAGATCTCGTCGAGCAGGCTCTGCCACTGGAACGGGTTGGTCGCGCTCACGGCCTTGTCCCAGTGCACCTCGTCGCCGACCCGCATCGTGATCGAGCTCGCGGGGTAGATCCGGTACATCGCGTCGCGGTACGCGTCGAGGGTGGCCTGGCTCGTGTCGGGCACCCGCCCGGAGCCGTCGGCGTCGTACACCACCGGCACCACCACGACGGTGACCCCGTCGGTGGCCTCGATCGGCAGCCCGCCCGGGATCGCGTCGGCGCTGGACCAGCTGGTCGCGCCCTCGTCTCCGCCGCCGGGCCCGTCGGGGGTGGCCTCGCGCAGCGCCACCGACAGCTCGGTGGACGCGTCGATCTGGTCGGCCGCCAGGTAGAAGTTCAGCGTGGTACCGAGCTTGTCGTCCTTCGACGCGCTCTCCACGGCGTCGGTCACCTCGAGCACCACCTCGCCGGCGTCGGACGACGCGGTGAGCACCGCGGTCACGTCGCGCGCGTCGAACGTGTCCTCGGGGTCGAGGAACACCCGCACCAACGCCTCGCGACCGGCCATCACCGGGGCCTGCCGCTTGGTGGGGTACGCACCGTCCTCGACCAGGATCGACTCCACGCCCTGGTACAGGCTGACCTTGGCCAGCGCGAGGTCGGCCGGCACGGGGTTCGTGGCGGCGGTGGGCGGGGAGGTCTCCCCGGTCGGGTTCGTCGGGTCGGTCTCCTCGGAGACGTTCGAGCCGGCCTTACACGCGCTCAGGAGCGCCAAAACAATCCAACGGTGGGTCTCGCGCATCGGGTTCTCCCGGGCCGGACCCTAGACCGCCCCGGTCGGCGGCAGGTCAAGGAATCGAAAACCCTGTGACGACGGCCCCGGCGGCTCACCCGGAGAGGTTGGACCAGCTGGGGATCCGGGAACTGGACCCTTTGCACCCGGCGGCGGGCAGGCAACAGGTCGACCAGGAGGAACCATGACTGTACGGTTCGGCTGGATGGGGCTTCTGTGGGCGTGCCAGGGCGGGAGTGACCCGGCGGCGGTGATGGTGGGGCTGGCGATCGACCCGGAGGTCGCGGAGCCGGTGGACATCGGCGGGTCGCTCGCGTTCACCGCGACCGCCAGCTACGACGACGACACCACCGCCGACGTGACCGACGCCGCGGCTTGGACCAGCTCCGACCCGGCGGTGGGCTCGATCGAGGCCGGCGTACTCGAGGCGCTCGGGAAGGGCGCGACCACCGTGGGCGCCGAGCTCGACGGGTTTCAGGCCGAGGTCGACGTCGAGGTCACCGATCCCGGCCCGTACCGCGCCACCGTCGAGGGCGACTGGAGCCTGCAACACGGCGGGCAGGGGCAGGAGATCTTCGCCCGGATCGTCGACGACGCCGACGGGTCGGTGGTCGCGTGTGGGTCGGTGGTGTCGGAGTCGGCGGAGTGGACCCTGACCGCCGACGACGTGCTGCTGGCGGGCCACACCTACCACGGCGAGGCGTTCGCCGACGTGAACGACAACCGGCTGGTCGACGACAACGGCCACGCGTACGTCGGCGAGTCGGAGAAGCCTGCCAAGAAGGACCAGAAGCTGGTGGTGTCGCACTCCGGGCTGCCCCCGGACTGGTTCGGCGAGCCGTGTGACCCGGCCACGCCGACGCTCACCGGGGAGTGAACGTCTCCCGGCCGGTCGCGGCGGCGAGCACCTGGTCGACCGTCAGGTGCATCGGCCACGCCTGGTTCGCGAGCCACACCGGCGCCTGATCGGCCCAGTACGGCGAGTCGGACAGGCCGGACTG
>JBEBJC010000967.1:0-3426 GCA_040080105.1 Myxococcota bacterium | reverse complement strand
ACGTCGATCTCGACCTCGATCCGGGCGCCCGGGGGGAGGTTCCCGAGCGACTGGGTGAACAGGCTCGACCGGTCCTGCTCGAGCAGCGCCGCGGTGCGCCCCTCGACCACCGCCTGCTCGAACTGCTCGCGCGCGCTCGCCGTCGTCGCGACCCCTCCGGCGTGGCGCACCCCGGCCACGGTGAACGCGAAGTCGACCACCGCGCCGTCGGCCGGCAGCGGCAGCAGGTACGTCGCGGCGAGCGGCTCGGGGTACGGGTTCTCGAACACCTGGCGCAGCTTCACGCTCGCCAGGCCGCCGCGCGCGTCGGTCGACACCGACACCGCGCGCAGCGGGAGCTCGCGGCCGTCGACGCTCACCAGGGTGCAGCCGGAAGAGTGGGACACAGTCATGGGGACCTCTCGGGTTGGGGTTCACCCGGGCAACGGGCCCGCCGCCGATCCAGTGACACGGGACGTCGAACTATCTTCATTGCGAAGGTTGTTCCTTCATCGTCCGCCGGGGCCGCCCCCGTGCTACGGTGGCCGGCCCCGAGGTGCTCCGATGTGGTTGTGGCTCGCCGCGTGTCGAAAGGACGATCTCCCGCCGCCCCCGCCGGCCGACACCCCGTCGCCGCTGCTCGGGGTCGAACAGACCGCCGGGTGGACCGTCCCCGAGCTGCACGGCGAAGCGTACGTGATCCGGGCCGAGGGGAACATCCCGTACGTGTACGCGCAGGACCGCGAGGACCTGGCGCTGGTGAGCGCGTTCGTGGTCGCGCGCGACCGGTTCCTGGTGATGGACCTCGAGCGGCGGCTCGCGCTCGGCACGGTGGCCGAGCTGCTGGGTGACGCCGGGCTGGCGACCGACCTCGAGTCGCGCGCGGTGGGGATGTCGCGGGTGGCCGACCGCGTGCTCGCGACGTTCGAGGCCGATCCGGAGCTCGCGGCGTGGATCGACGCGTACGTCGCCGGGATCAACCTGTACGTGGCCGAGGTCGCGGCGCACCGGCTGCCGCCCCCGTCCGAGTACGTGCAGCTCGGGCCGGCGCTCGGGTACCCCGATCCGGCGGACATGCTCGGGCCGTGGGGCCGGCGCGACGTGGCGGGCGTGGCCGCGACGCTGATCTACAACCTCGGGTTCGAGACGACCGACGTGGGGCGGGCCGAGGCGTACGAGCTCGCGCCCACCCTGTTCGCGGGCGCGGCCGACGAGGCGCTGCGCCGGGCCGGGGTGGCCGAGGACATCTTGCCGGCGGTCGAGCCGGTGTTCCCGACGTCGTCGGCGCCCGGGTGGGGCGCCGGGGGCGCGCGGTCGGCCCGCGCCGTCGGCCAGGGTCGGGCGCTGCGGGTCCCGGCGTCGTCGTACGCGCGGCTGCGGGGCCACCTCGATCGGCTCGAGCAGCGGCTCGGGCACGACCACGACTCCGGGTTCGGGTCGAACGCGTGGGCGGTGTCCGGGGCCGCGTCGACCGACGGGCGCGCGCTGCTCGCCGGCGACGGCCACCTCGGGCTGTCCGCCCCGCCGCTGTTCTTCCGGATCGGCCTCGACACCGCCCACCTCGGCGACGGCGACGTCCACCAGGTCGGCCAGGTGTTGCCGGGCTTCTTCACCCTCGGGGTCGGCACCAACGGGGACGTGGCGTGGAGCCAGACCCAGCTGTTCGGTGACATCACCGACTGGTACCGCGAGGAGCTGCAGCTCGACCCGCAGGGCCTGCCCGCCGCGGCGCGGTTCGCGGGCGCGTGGGTCCCGCTCGCGCGGATCGACGAGGCGTACGTGGTGGCCGACGTGCCGCTGCTCGGCTCGATCGGGCGCACCGAGACCTGGCCGCGGTGGGAGACCGCCGACGGGCGGATGCTCACCGAGATCGAAGGCGTGACGGTCGACGCGGCGGCCCCCGGGGTGGTGAACCTGTCCGGCACCCTCGTGCTCCCCGGAGACGTCGACGGTGACGGCGTGATCACCGCGATCTCGTTCGACTACACCGGGCTCGACGGCGGCAACCTGATGCGCGCCAGCGACGGGTTCGGCCGCTCGCGCGACGTGGGGGAGTTCCGCGAGCACACCCGCAAGCTGGTCGCGTACAGCCAGAACCTCGTCGCGGCGGACCGGAACGGCGACATCCTGTACACCGGGTACCAGGCCGTCCCGTGCCGGGGGTACCTGCCGCGCGACCCTGGCGGCTGGTACGTCGACGGCGCCGACCCGATGCGCCTGATCGACGGGACCACCTACGGCGGGTTCACCATCCCGCTCGCCCCGAACGGCGAGGTCGACGAGGCCGCCGGGGCCGACCCGTACCGGTGTGTGGTCCCGTTCGACGCGTACCCGCAGGTGACGAGCCCGCCCGAAGGGTTCGTGCTCACCGCGAACAACGACCCGGGCAACATCACCACCGACGGCTCGATGGCCGACGACCCGCACTACATCGGCGGCCCGTGGCTCGAGGGGTACCGCGCGGCGCGGATCGAGCAGCGTCTGGAGGAGGCGATCGCGGCCGGCGAAGCCGACGCCGACGAGATGGCGGCGATCCAGGCCGACCACCACAGCACCACCGCGGAGCAGATGTTGCCGTGGGCGCTCGGGTCGCTCGAGGCGGCGCGGGCGGCCGCCGCGGGCTCACCCGAGCCGGGGTCGTCGGCCGAGCGGCTCGCGGCCTCGTGGACCGCGAACCAGGCCCGGTTCGAGGACGTGCAGGCGCGGCTGCTCGCGTGGCAGGCGGCCGGGCTGCCGGCGCGGTCCGGGGTCGAGACGTTCTACGACCCGGTGCTCCCCGGCGACCTCGATCACGCGGTCGCCACGATGGTGTGGGCGGCGTGGATCGGCGAGTTCGTGAACCGGGTGTTCGAAGACGAGGGGTTCCCGTCGGTGTGGTACCCGACCGGCGACACCGGGCGCACCCGCACCCTGACCCGGATGATCGCGACCCGCGGGGTCGGCGGGATGGCGTCGTACGACCCGGCCCGCGGCGAGTCGGTGTTCTTCGACACGCTCGGCACGCCCGAGGTCGAGACCAGTGACGAGCTGATGGTCGCGTCGCTCGCGACCGCGCTCGACCGGCTGTCGGGGCCGCCGAGCGGGCCCGGGACCGGCGGGTTCGGCACCGACGACCCGGCGCAGTGGCTGTGGGGGTACCGCCACCTGGTGGTGTTCGAGTCGATCCTCGGCGAGCTGTTCGGCGAGGACGACGCGTTCGGGTTCCTGGTGGACGCGTTCTCGATCACGCCCGACGTGCTGCCGCTCGCCCCGGATCTCGCGCCGACCGACCCGCGCGCGTCGCTGCCGGGGTTCCCCCGACACGGTGACCACCTGAACGTCGACGCGGGCAACCCCGGGTTCGCCCGCGACGAGTTCATGTACGGCGACGGGCCCGTGTTCCGGTTGGTCGTCGCGCTCGGCCCGGACGGGGCGCCACACGCTGGTCCCCTCGTCCAACAGGGCGAC
>JBEBJC010000966.1:0-3428 GCA_040080105.1 Myxococcota bacterium | reverse complement strand
CCGGAGCAGGTGGGGCCGGTGACCACGCGAGCCCGGTCACCACCCGCAGGTCGGGGGCGCCGATCCCGCTGGTGAGGCCGGTCCCGGCGCCTCCGCGCAGGGTCCACGCGGGGGTGATCTCGGTCGAAGCGCCGCCGAGCCACTCCGCCGCGACTGCGCCCGGGGTGGACGGCGCAGCGGTGTACGGCGCGCGCGCCGCGAGCTCGAGGGTGAGCGCGGCTCCCGAGCCCACGTCCCACGCCGCGCCGGCCCTGAGCGTGGCGCCGGCGCCGAGCGACACGTTCTCGAGGTCGATCCGGCGCCCGCCGGTGGTGCCGAGGTTCGCCGCGACCCGCACCGGGCCCGCGGCGCCCTCGGCGACGACCGACAGCTCCCAGCTCGGGGCGGGCGCGCCGAGCCCGGGCACGCCGGACGTCGGCAGGGCGAGCCTCCCCGCGAGGGCCAACCCGAGCGGGGCCGGCTCGAGCGCGGTGAACCGGGCGTCGACCGCGAGGTCTCCGAGGCCCGCGCCGGTCCCGTCCGCGCCTTGCACCAGCAGGTACGCGGGCGCGACGACACCGAGCTGGAGGGGACCGATCCGACCGGCGGCGGTGAGGTCCAGCTGGGCCACGTCTGCCACCAGGCCGATCCGCTCGCCGAGTGGATCCTGGTACACGAGCGGGTCGTTCGTGTAGTGCACCGACGCGCCGGCGCGCAGCCGAGGATCGGCGACCGAGCCCGCGGGGTCGACCCACCACCAGCGCCCCGCCCCCGCGGCCGCGCGGAACAGCTGAGCGTTGAGCGCCGGGACCTCTCGGTCTGCCGGCGACTGGGCGAGCGCGGTCCCCGCGAGCAGCTCGATCATCAGAGCAGCGACGCCACCAACGTGACCATCGTGGTCTGGTCGACCGACTCGAACCCTTCCACCGGCACGTTGTCGAAGATCAGGCTGTGCGAGACCTTGAGCGACAGCTTGCCCGACAGTGACGAGGTCACCGCGGCGGTGTTCAGGATGCGGAGGTCCGCCAGGTCGATCACGTTCTCGTACGCCTCGAACGTCTCGGACAGCGCGACCTTGTCGTTGAAGGTGTGGCTGGCGCCGAGCAACACGCGGGCCGCGATGATGTTCTGGAAGCCCGGGTCCACGTCGTCGCCGAAGTAGTCCTCCTGCGCCCAGTCGGCGCCGATCTCGGACTTGATCTCGCTCTTGTCGTTCTTCAGCAGCAGGCGGCTGTACCCGATCTGCTCGTGCGCGCGGATGTCGTAGCCCGCGTACTTGTCGTGGAACGCGCCAGCGAGCGCGTACAGGCTGTCCTTGTCCGACAAGAACCGGTCGTACCGGGCGTCGGTGTACAGGCGGCGGACGTTCTCCACGTACTTGTCGGGCTCGGCGGGGGGCGTGCTCACCGTGCCGCCGCCCGTGGTGGTCGACACCACCGGCAACGGCTTGGCGCCGCCCAGGTTCAGGCCGGCCACCACCGAGACTTGGTTCTTCTGCACCTTGTGGCTCACGTTGAGCAGGCCGTTCAGGGTGTAGAAGTTCGAGTTGCCACTCGCGAGGCTGCCGCCGAGCTCGGCGGTCAGGTGCGTCTCCGGCTTCTCCGGGGCTTCGGCGGGCGGCGCTTGGGTGCCGACGAACGTGGAGTCTTCGGCGAGCGCAGCGCGGGACAGGAACAGGAGCCAGGACATCGAACCTCCAACGTGCGTCGGATAGCCCGGGGGGTGGGCGCCGACGCTTACGGGCGGCTGTCGTGTAGCCTGGCGCGCCCGGCTCCCGCCAGTCCCCCGAGGGGTTGTCGGGTTGCCGAGCCGACTCAGGCGGCGCCGCGCCGGCGCTCCGATCGCTCGATCGCGGCGAACGCGGCGACAGCGATCAGCGCGAGCGCGACGACGAACACCCACGGAGAGATCCCCGTCACGTCGGTGAGCGACACCTTGCCGAGGTCGGGCGTGCCCTGCAGCGCCCGGTCGATCCACGGGTAGGCCTCGGTGAACAGCGCCGCGCCGGCGATCATCCCGAGCAAGGCCGCGATCGCGTGCTTCGAGCCGGCGCCGATCGCCGCGACGCCCGTGCCCGGACAGTACCCGACCCCGACCATCCCGACCCCGAACACCAGCCCGCCCACGAGGTTCGCGACCAACAGGGCCGGCTTGATCAGCAGCCCGTCGATCCACCCCACCGCGAGCATCCCATAGACGCCGATCGAGCCCACCACGATCGCGGTGAGCATGATCTTGAGCACCGTGTGGTCGACCCACAGGAACTGGCCCACGATCACGGCGTAGCTCGACACCTGACCCTTGTTCAGCAGGAACCCGAACACGAGGCCGGTGAGGAGGCCTCCGAACACCATCGGCCACGAGTCAACCAGCGACATGGGACCTCCCGCGGGCGCCGAACAGCAAGAACGCCGTCGCGACGCCCGACGCGAACATCGACAAGAAGAACACCCACGACGACACGGCGAGCTGCAGCGACCCCGAGATCCCGTGCCCGGAGGTGCAGCCGCCCGCGAGCCGAGCTCCGAACAACATCACCACCCCGAAGCCGAACGCGGCGGCGTACCGGAGGGCCTTGCTCGGCCCGAACCGCCACGCCCACAGGGCCGGCACCTCCTCGCCGCGCGGTGTGCCCGACAGGCGGCTCGAGATCCACGCGCCGAGGAACACGCCCACCACCAGGAACAGCTGCCAATCGAGCAGCGGGGTCTTGGGGGTGATCTCCTTCGCCAGGTACGGGTTGGCGGAGGCGCCGCTGACGTGGGCGGGAGCGAACAGCGAGTCGAACAACGCCACGACGTGGACGAACGAGCTCGAGGTCCCGAGTGACTTGTCCATCACCAGGAACGTCAGCCACGACAACACGCCGATGCCGACGCCGACGACGTACGGGTTCCAGCGCGCGAGACGCAACGGGTTCATGGGCACCTCAGCGGAAGGTGGGGGTGGACTCGCGATCGTCCGGCACGAACGTCACGCGGGTCGGCATCTTCACCGTCTTCAACGTGTCCTGATCGGCGACGAAGTCGGCCGGCACGGCGTTGTTCCGCGCGAGCAGGAACGCGGTCAGCGCGTAGGTCTCGTTCACCGTGAGCGAGCCGGGGGCGTTCTGCGGCATCGACCGCCGGGTGTAGTCGAACACGGTGGAGGCGTGGGGCCACCAGGTGCCGATCACCTTCGGGAGGTGCCAGTCCTTCTCGAACCCCGAGAGCGGCTCGGTGCCCACGAGCTGGGGTCCGAGCCAGCCCTTGCCCCCTTTGGCGTCGGGTGCGTGGCACACCATGCACTTGGTGGCGAACAGCTGCTCACCTTCGGCCACCGAGCCCTTGCCGGGCGGTAGCCCGTCCCACGACGCGTTCACGTCCAGGTCGAGCGCCGCGATCTCCTCCGGCGTGGCGGGTCGCCCGAGCGCGAACCGCTCGGGGAGGGGTGCGGGCGCCGGTGCGCTC
>JBEBJC010000079.1:0-15299 GCA_040080105.1 Myxococcota bacterium | reverse complement strand
GGGCCGGTCGGCGCGGGCACCGGCGGCGCCGCGACCACCTCCGGCTCGGGCGGGCAGCTCCGCAACAGCAACAGCAGCAGGAGCAGCAGCAACAACAGCAGCAGCCAGCCCCACCGGCGGCGCTTCTGCGGCCGCTTCCGGCGGATCTCGGCCCGCATCGCCGCCATCTTCGCCCGGAGCTGGGCCACCTGGCGCTGCGCGGCCGCGCGGCGGGCGGGGTCGACCTTCATCCGCCGAGGCTCCACCCGAACACCACCGCGCCCGAGGCGTCGCGCCACTCCACCGGGACCAGCGCGATCGGCTCGAACGCGGACGGGGCGGGCACCTCGGTCACGGTGAACGGCCACGGCAGCGGGTCGGTCGGCGCCAGGCGCACGCTGCCCGCGTACACGGTAGCGTCCGGATCGAGCCCGCGGGCCCGCTCACGCGCGGTCTCGGCCGCCGCCCCGACCCCGTCGGAGATCGCCTGGGCGCGCGCGACCACCGCCGCCGCGCTCCGGGCGGTGCCCGCCGCCTCCGCGCTCGCGAGCGGGGTCACGAGCTTGCGCACGCTCGACAGGGTCGCGAGCTGCGACGCGCGCACGTCGGCGTCCTCGAGCTCGAGCCGCGCGAGCCACTGGTCGAGGAACTTCAACGTCTCGCTCGGGGAGGCGGCGAGCCCGGCGCGCACCCCGGCCGAGAACCGCCCGACGTCTCCCTCGGCGAGCGGGGCCAGCAGCGCGAGCCGCCGCGCGAGCGCGTCCTTGCCCAGCTGGTTCCGCAGGCCCCGCGCGAACGACTCGCGGTCGGCGCGCAGCGCGGCCCGCCACATCAGGTCCTCGAGCAAGATCGCGTAGTCCCGGCGCGACACCAGCTCCTGCAGCGTGACCAGCAGGTCGTCGGTGAGCGCGAACTGCGACGCGACGTACGACATCCACCGCCGGGTGAGCGACTCCACCGCGTCGGCGTCGCGCGACCTCGGGGCCTCGGCGAGCGCGAACGCGAGCGACCGCAGCGCGCTCGGCAGGTCCCCTTGCTCGAGCTGGTGCACCCCGCGCCGGAGGGCGACCACCCCGCGCTCGCGGAACCCGGTGTCCGGGTCGAGCGACAGCAGGCGCTGCCCGCGCTCGCCCGCCCACACCACCGCCGGGTCGCCGACCCGCGCGATCCACGCGTCGACCTGCGCGCCGTCGCCGGCGGCGATCGTCGCGTCGAGCACCGACAGCGCCAACGCGTCGAGCGAGCTCGGGTCGAGCGCGCGCGCCCGGTCGTACAGGAACAGCCGGCGCTCGGGCGACAGCGCCATCCACTCCGACGCCGGCCAGGTCCGGCACCCGCGCAAGATCCGCGCCGGCTCGGAGTCGGGCTCGAACGAGTACGGGTCGGCGTCCTCCCGGATCGCGACCGCCGACGCGCGCGACAGCCCGACCGTGCGCCCCCGCTGCGCCCGCTCGCGCGCCTCCTTGCGCGCCTCGGCCGCCGCGAGCGCGGCGAGCTGCAGGTGCAGGTCGAACAGGCGCGCCTCGATCGCGGACCGGCCCCGCACCAACGTGGGCGACAGCGTGTGCTGGGCCCGCTCGAGCAGGTACTTCAACAGCCGCGCGGCCACCTGCCGGTCGGCCAGCTTCGCCGTGGGGGACTCGCCGGCGGAGATCATCGCCATCTGCGCGCGGCTGCAACGCCCCTTGGTCAGGTGCAGCGTGCGCAGCTCCTGCTGGCCGAGCACGTCGTCGATCGAGACCACCCGCTGCTGCCGCCCGACCTGGAACGCGTCGAACGCGCGGCCCCGCTTCGGCACCGCCCGGCGCGCCTTGTTCTTCACCACCCAGTTGTGCAGCGCCAGCGGCCACAGGCCGGCGGCGTCCTCGTCGACCGGAGTGCCGTCCTGGCAGATCCCGAGGTTGCCGAGCGCGGCCCAGGTCAGCGAGCGGAAGTCGGCGTCGTGAGGCGAGACCTCACCCGCGAGCTCGAGCGCGTTGCGCACGAACCACAACTTCACCACCTCTTGCGCCTGGCCCTCGCGCAGCGCCATCCGAGCGTTGTAGTACACGAACGTGGCGTCGTCGGGCTCGTCGGGGGCGGCGACGGCGAGCATCGCCCAGGCCACGATCACAGCGCCACCCCGAGCACGAGCGACAGGTCGGCCCAGAACAACATCTCGGACTCGGACACCGGCGCGAGGATCGGCACCCCGAACATCACCCGCGGGGACAGGAACAGCCCCGAGTCGAAGTACAGGTCGTCGCCGAACCCGGCGACCAACCCGTACCGCGCCGGGTCGACCGCCATCGCCTGCGGCCGCACGCGGTCGAGGTTCGCGAGCTCCTCGTCGGTCAGCGCCGGCGACACGATCGCCCCGGCCACCTGGCGGAACGTCATCCCGCCGAACGCCCCGGGGTACGCCTCGTACCGCACCCCGCCGTACGCGACGAACACCATCTGCACCGCGGGGAACCACCGCGGGGCCACCGTGACCACCCCCTCGGCGACCGGGAGCCCCACGTCGAGGTCGAGCTGGAACCGATCGGGGCGGCCGGGCTGGCGGTACGGGGTGAGCGCGAGCATCCGGGAGCTGGGGGTGTCCCACACCCCGACCGCGCTCGCGCCGATCTCGAACAGCAGCCCGCCGCTGGGGATCCGCGCCAACACGCCGATCCGCGCGCTGTCGTAGTTGTTCAGCTCGAGCAGGAACGACCCGCTGGCGGCGAACTGGGCCGGCGAGTGGCGCCAGTCGAACTCCACCGGGGTAGACGCGGTGCCGATGGTCCGGTTGACCACCACGTCGAACGGGGCCCGGTACCGCAGCAGGTCGACCGGCTCGTCCGCCGCGGGGGCCGGGGCCTCGGCGTCGACCGGAGCGGTCTCCACCGGAGCGGTCTCCACCGGGGCGGCCTCCACCGGGGCGGTCTCCACCGGGGGCGCGGGCTCCTGCGCTCGGGCGAGCGCGGCGCACAGCTCAAGGATCACGGGGGAACCCCGAATCTCCCGGCGCAGGGTACTGCGGGAGATAACACGCGTGGGCGTAGGTGGTCCGGAACGGATCGGTCACGTGGTACACCCCGGCCGAGTCGAACGTGGGGTGGTCACAGAACCGGGTGCACTGGGTCAGCTCGGACACCGGCACCGCCGGCTCGGTCCACAGCGGCGTGCCGAAGTACGCCTCGGCCGGGCTCGCGATGCCGAACGGCACGCTGAACCCGAACGCGGTCACCGAGCCCGCGACCGGCAGGTCGTACTCCATCCGCAGCAGGTACGGGAACTCCCAGAACAGCCCGAGCTCGTAGTCGGTCTCCCCGAGCACCGAGTGCCAGTCGGGCAGCGCCTCGAGCGGGAGCAGCCCGTCCGCGACCGAGTCACACAGCTCGTCCGGGAGCCCGATCTCGGTGCACGACTCGATGGCCTCCGAGCGGAACACCACCGGCGACGGGTTCTCCCCCACGCAGTACGAGAACGCGTCCGCCCGGTCGGCGGCGATCCGCTCGTTGTTCGGGAACGTGACCACGCCGAACTGCCCGAACGCCAGGTGGTCGGCCAACACCGAGAACTCGGGCACCCGGAACGCGAGCTCGGTGACCTCGCCCGCCTGCGCGACCGAGTAGGTGTCGACGAAGTCGAGGTATTTGTCCCGCGTCGGCAAGATCGGCAACGTACCGAACGAGAACGGCCCGAGCTCGAGGTCCGGCAGGTCGGGCTGCACCGCACACGCCGACGCCGACATCCCGCCGGCGGTGGCCTCGGCCGGGCACCACAACGTGACTGGCGCGACCGTCGGGTCGTCGATCGTGTACGCCTCGCTGTCGAGGATGTAGGCACCGGCGAGCCGCGGGCTCGCGCGGGTCCGCTCCCCGGGGACCACCTGGGCGATCGCCGCCTCGACCACCTCGGACACCCCGGGCTCGTCCTGGCTCAGCGCGATCACCAGCACCATGTCGTCGCCGGCGGGGCGGGTCGACTCGATCGCGTCGCGGAAGTCCTGCACCAGCGACCCCTCGAACCCCGGGCGGTCCCAGTCGTCGATGCAGGTGGTGCGAACACCCTGCAGCTGCAGCCGCTGCCGCAGCATGTCCTCGTGCACGTCCGAGATCGAGCGGTCACACGGGCCGAGGAAGAACCCGATCTCGGTCGCGTCGCGCGCCGGGCTCCGCAGCTCGGGGAACGCCAGCCGAACCTCGGGGTTCTTCTGCGCGACCGCGCCGGTGGTGAACGGGCCGGTGGCGTCGGTGACCGTGGCGGTGGCGCACACGGTGGACACGTCGCGCGCGCCGTCGGGCAGGATGTCGTCGTCGAACCGCGCGCGGTCCTCGGTCGCGACCAGCCCGAACCCGGTCGCGGTGAACGTGTCGGGACACGCCGCGCCGTACCCGTACGGGTTGGCGGGGCTCGTGAGCACTCCGTCGCCGAACCGCTGGTCCGACACCACGAACCGCCGCCGCAGCCCCAGCGACTCGGCCTTCTCGTTCCGCAGGGTCGGGAGCTGGTGCCGGGCCCGCCACTGGAGCTGGGTGTTGGTCTCGTCGAACACCCCGTACACGATCAGGCTGCGCTGGGTGTGCGCGGGGCCCGGCCCGACCACGTTGTACACGGTGCGCCCGTCGAGCGCGAGCTCCCCGTCGGGGTGGTACCGCAGGCGGAGCTTCACGTCGCGCGGCTCGATCGGCATCGCCACCGTCGCGCTGCCACACAGCGAGGTCGCCCCGCAATCGACCGGGACGTGCACGTGGACCGGCTCGAGCTCGGTCACCGGCGTCCAGTCCACCGCCCCGTCGTCGGTGACCCACCGGACCTCGACCACCGACTGCCCCGACAGGCCCTGCTCCGCCGTCACGTCCCAGAACAGGAACAGCGTCTGCTCCTCGGCGAACCACGAGGCGTCCGCGAGGAGGAAGCCGGCCTCGATGTCGTGCACCGGCACCTTGGTGCACGACGCGAGCGACAGCAGCAGACCGGCGCGCGGGTTCACGCCTCACCCGGGGTCTCGGGGTGCAGCACGTGCTCGAACGACAGGTTCTCCCGCGCCAGCTGGCGCTGGAACCCGCGCGCGAGGTCGCGGCGGCCCCGCTCGGCGAGCCCGAGCTGGTGCGCGCGCGACGAGAACACCGACGCGGCCCCGACCGCGGCCCGCAGCGTGTCGGGCAGGGCGCCCAGCAGCGACGAGCGGGTCTCGGCGTCGACCAGCGACAGCCACGCCGCGAGCGTGTCCACGTCGAGCTCGAGCAGCAGGTCGGCCCGCCCGTCGTCGGGCAGCGCGAACAACATCTCGGGGACGAAGATCCCGCGGAACCACGCCGGCACGCTGCCGTGGAACCGGGCGAGCGCGTGGTCGAACAGGGTGGTTCGCTGCTCGGGCGCGAGGTTCGGCAGCAGCACCGACAGCGCGCTCGCCGCGTCGAACTCGGCCCCGCGGTCGGACACCTCCCCGCCCTGGGGCGGCTGGGGCAGCGGCTCGTCGGACCGGGCGGCCTCGAGCACCCGGAACAGGTACGCGGTCTCGCTGCGCGGCATCCGGTTCGACCGGAGCAGCTGCTCGGCGAGGCTCACCGTCTGGCGCGGCGACAGCAGGCGCACCATCTCGTGTTGCTCCTCGATCGGCGCCAGCGCGAACAGCAGCGCGCCGGTGCGGGCGGGCACCCCGCCGATCAGCGCCACGAGACCAGTGGCGCCGAACTCGTCGCGCAGGCTGCGCACGATCAGCGCGTCGCTCTGGGACGACAGCGCGGCCGACCGGGCGTGCCGCTCGAGCGCGCGGAAGAAGTCGAGGTCGGACGGCAACGAGTCGACCGACACCGACTTCACGTAGTCGGCGAGCTCTAGCTTCGCGGCCGCCACGTCACCACCGGCGGGGAACGCGGCCAGGAAGCTGTCGGGGAACTTCAGCACCGCCTTCGCCAGCAGCGGCAGGTCGCGCGACCGGAGCAGCTCGCGCACCAGCGCCTGCAGCTCGAGGTCCGGGTTGTCGACCGCGGCCTCGAGCCGGTGCGCCCAGCTCGCCACCTGGCGCGCGACGAACGCGTGGTCGTCTTCGGTCAGCGGAGCCGCCGGCTCGGGCTGCGCCTGGTCCTCGTCGGTCGGGCGCCCGAGCTGCGACAACATCATCTTCTCTTCGAGGGACTCGCGGCCCACCCGGCGCCACGCCCACACCAGGATCGTGCCGGCGACCGTCACCATCACCACCGCGATCATCCACGAGAAGTGGGGCAGCAGGATCGTCCACAGCTCGCGCGCCGCCTGCGCGAGCGACAGCTCGGGCTCGGGCGGCGGCTCGGGCGGGGCCTCCTCCACCACCTCGGGCTCCTTCGGCGGGTCCTGCAGGCCGGCGGGGATCGGCAGCAGCTCCTGGTGGTCGATGCTCACCACCAGCCACCCGCGCGACAGCTTCGACTGCAGCCGCCGCATCAGCGCCTGCACGTCTTCGGGCGCGACCTTCTGCTCGTGGGCGAACGAACACCGGGCGCGGGTCAGGAACTCCTGCGGGGTGACGCTGCCGGGGCCCGGATCCTGGCCGAGGCCGGGCAGCGACCCCTCGCGCGGCTGGTCGGCCACCGAGTGGTCCATGTACGCGCAGCCCTTCGGGAAACACAACGCCGCGTTGCAGTCGGCGGACAGCGCGACCTCGAACTTGTTCTCGAGCTCCTCGAGCTCGGACAACACCGACGGCGGGATCTGGCGGGTGGGCATCCCCTGGGCCAGGGCGAGGCGGGTGAGAAGCGCGATGAACATCAGTAGATCCTCACGATGACGCGGCGGTGTCGGGCGAGGCGGTCCTCGGGGCCGAGGCCCAGCAGCGACTCCTCGGGCAGCGGGACGGTGTCGGCGTAGCCCTCGACCCGCACGTGGGTCCGGTCCACCCCGACGAGCTCGAGCCGCGACCGCACGGCGTTCGCCCGGCTCGTCGAGAGCTCCCAGTTCGACGGGTAGATCGAGTTGCCGATCGGGGTCGAGTCGGTGTGGCCCTCGACCGCGAACTGGTACCGGGTGGCGTACGGCACGAGCGTCTGCAACATCCGGTCGAGCACGTCCTCCTGCTCGAGCCGGATGTCGGCGCTGCCCGGGTCGAACACCAGCCCCGACGCGAGCGACAGCTTCAGCCCCTGGTCGGTCAGGTCGGTGCGGACGAGCTCCTGTAGCCCCTCCTCCTCGATCTTCCGGTCGATCTCGGCCTGGATCGACGCGAGGCTCGCCGGCTGCTCCTTGCCGGACAAGCTCTCGGCGATCTGCTGCATCTTCGAGGTGTTGACCTCGGCGGCGGCGAGCATCATCGCGAAGAAGATCAGCAGGTTGGTGATCAGGTCGGCGTACGACAGCAGCCAACCTTCCTCGCTCATGTGGGTCCGACGCTGCACGGCTCACCCGACCGCGGCGGTTTGCTTGCGGGCCGACCGCGCCACGAGCTCGGCGACGCTCTGCTCGCACCGCTCGAGCGCCCCGAGCCGCTCGTCGAGCAGGTTCCGCAGGTAGTGGCCGATCGGGCCCGCCACCCCGGCGCCGAACGCGACCCCGTACAGCGTGGCGAGCAGCGCGAGCGAGATCGCGGCCCCGAGGTTCATGTCGTCCTCGCCCATGCTGCGGAACAGCTGGATCATCCCGGTGATCGTGCCGACCATCCCGAACGACGGCGCGAGCTTCGACAGCAGCTCCCAGTTCGACACCGCGGGCTGCCAGGTCGACAGCTCGGCGTGGCGGAGCTCGGTGAACGCGGACCGGGTCGCCTCCTCCGGCGCGCGGTCGAGCACCAGCTTCAACATCCGACCGATCGCGGGGAACGCGCTGTGCTCGGCGAGCTCCACCGCTTGTGACCGCTTGCCGTCGAGCCACAGCTCGGACAGCTGCACCCGGTCGGCCTCGAGCCGATCGGTGCCGCGGGCGATGGTGCCGAGGCCCGGGATCAGCTCCCGCAGGCACGCCACCGTGCGGATCGCGGTGCGGGTGCTCGAAGACACGAAGATCGCGGCGAACGAGCCGCCGAGGACCATCACGAACGCGTGAGGGTCGAACGCCGAGATCACGGTCTCGGGACGCTCCCCGAACCCGAACCAGATCACGAACACCAACAGAGCCAAACCCACGATCTGCACGGCGTTTCCCTCTACTGGGGTTGTTTGCGGAGCTGCTCGAGCTGCTGGCGGACCTTGGGATCGGACTCGATCTCCTCGGCCGCCTCGTAGACCTCGATCGCCTTGTCGCGCTCTCCGAGGAGCAACAGGATCGACCCCTTCGCCCGGAGCGTCTCCGGGTGGGCCGGGTACCGCGCGAGGATCAGCTCGCACCACTCGAGCGCGAGCGGGTAGTTGCCCCCGGCGAGCGCGTCCTGCATCTGCCCGCGCGCCCGGGTCAGGCTCACCTCCGGCGCGTCGGGGTTCACCTTCAGCCCGCGCTCGCGGTACGCCTCGTCGAGGCTCGAGTCCCCCGCGGTCGGCGGCGGCGGCACGAGCCGGGTCGCGGGGATCACCGGCACGTCGGTGCCCTGGGCGGTGTGCTCGATCACGATCCGCTGGCCGCTCGCGAGCATCGGGATCTGGACCTCGGTGATCACGTCGCCGTCGTTCCACCGCACGGTCATCGCGGTGGTCGAGCCGAACCCCATCGGGCGGAGCTGGGTCCCCTCTTCCTCCTCGAGCGCCGGGTTCGTCGCGGGCGCCGGCTCGATCAAGTAGTGGGTGTAGTTGCGGGAAGCGCAACCCGCGCTCGCCAGGAACACCAACGTGGACAATTCCGCAGGACGGAGTCCGAGGACCGACAACTTCATGGGATCACCGGGACGAGGCGGATGTTCAACAAGGACACTCCGATGCCGATCGCGCCGTTGGTCGACACGCTGGCGACCGCGCCGTAGTTCGAGCGCCCGAACGGGACGCGCACCAGCGCCACCCCGGTGAGCAGCGGGTCGATCACGTCGCCGTCGTCGACGATCCGCACGAGCGCGGTGGGCACGCTGACGATCAGCTTCGCGCCGACCAGGGTGTCGAGCACGTCGACCCGCCGGTAGTGCACCGCGCCGACCCCCACCACCGGGTCGACCAGCGACAGGGTGATCCCGGACAAGTTCGCGTTGGTCGGGCCCCACTGCTCGGTCCAGTCGAGCGACACGTGCTGGCCCGGGTACACCACCAGGTCGACGAACGCCTGGGTCAGGCTGTCGCCGCGCGCCCGCCGCTCGAGCTCCTCCGACAGGGTGTACATCCGCTGGGAGTTCGCGTTCTCGATCAGCAGCGGGTCGATGTTCTGCGCGAACAACACCCGGGCGGTGCGCAGGTCGACGATCCGCACCGACACGCCGCCGGCGTACTCCTCGATCCACACCGCGGACCGGGCGGCCGGGGCGGGGCCGCGCGCGCCGTCGTCGAGGCGGGTCACCTCGTCGAGGCCGATGGGCCCGGTCTGGTACACGAGCTCGCCCCCGCCCACGAACCCGCGCGGCGCCATACACGCCTCACACAGGCGGAGGTTCCCCTCGCCGAACGCCTGCTGGAGCACCTCGAGGCTCCGGGTGGCGAACCACGGGGCCGTCTCCTCGTACCGCGGGCGCGCCTGCACCACGATCGCGGGCAGCACGTCGTCTCGCGACAGACGACCGTCTTCGAGCCGCAGCTCGAGCACCTCCTCGAGCCGGTCGAGCGCGTCCCGGGTGGCGTCGGGCCCGGCGAGGGCCGCCGCGGCGAGCCAGGTCAGAACCAAAACGTCACCTCGGTGCCGAGGCTCTGGAACCCGATCGTCCCGATCCGCACGTAGTCCCCGAGGTTGTTGGAGCTCGCGAGGTCCGGCATCGTCTCGAGGAACGTCGACATCCCGATCCGGCTGCCGACCCGCAGGTCGAGCCCGACCTGGAACGTGCCGAACGACGTCCGGGGCGCGTCCCCTTCGAGGGTCGCGATCACCTGGTCGGCGGTGAGGGCCTCCTTCTGGAACGCGCCCGTCGCCGGCCCCCACACGGTGACCACCGCCCCGCCGACGAACGCGTACAGGTCGGGGCGGGTGAGCGAGCGGACCCGACCGGTCACCAGGCGCGACACCCGCGCCTGCCCGAGCATCCCCTGGTACGCCTGCGGGATGAAGCTGTACCCGAGGACGAGCGACGTGGTCCACGCGCGGTCGCGGGTCGGCGCGAGCTCGACCCCGCTCTGGAGCCACACGAACGGCGGGGCGCCGATCCCGCCGTCCCCGTTGGGGCTCTTGTAGGTGCGGATCGCGAACCGCAGCGGGACGGTGGCCGGCCCGCGGTCGCGCAGGGTGTCCTCGTACTCCTGCCGCGCCTCGGCGGCGGACTTCAGCGCCTCGGGCTGCCGCAGCAGCGCCGGGGTGCCGGCCGAGGTCGCGACGGTGTGGCTCCACACGATCGGCAGGTCCGGGGTGAGCCGGGTGATCCGCGCCCGCAGCACGAGCCACGACCCCTCGGCCTCCACGTCGACGAACAGGGCGTGTTGCCCGTCGCCCCCCACGTCGGCGAGCACGCTCGGGTCGTCGATCCCGCGCGACACCACCGTGCCCTGGGGCCCGGCGTGCACCACGACCGCGGTGCACGCGGGGCAGTGCACCAGGCGCACGTTGCTGGTCGGGTTGTGCGACAACACGCTGGCGACGTGGTTCTCCAGCAGCGCCTGCATCCCGGTGCCGAGCCCGACCGGCACGGTGACCGCCGCGAGCACCACCGGGGTCGGCGTCTCGAACACGGGCTCGGACACCCAGCCGTACACGAGCTCGTCGACGAGATCGTACGCGGCGAGCTGCACCTGGTCGGCGACCTCGGCCCGCACCCGGTCCAGCTCGGCCTGCTGGGCCTCCTCGAGCGTCCCTCCCCACGCGAGGCTGGCGAGCGCGGCGATCATCGGAGCCACGTCCACACCCCCGCGGCGCACACGCCGGCGTGCAGCACGGTCTCGCGCGGGTCCCGCTGCACCACCCCGAGCAGCACGTCGTCCTGCCCGAGGCCCCCGGTCGCGGCCCACCGGGCACACGCGGCCGGGTACGCCTGGTCGGGCGACATCCGGGTCAACACCGCGAGGTCGTCGGGCGACAACATCGGCGTGCGGTCGGACACGTTCACCCCGCGGTGGTCGAGCGCGTTCTTCGTCGCGAACGCGATCTTGGTGGCGACCGGGGGGCTCGGGTAGAACGCCTCGACCAGCCAGGTGTGGTCCGCCAGGTCGGACCGGGTGGACACCGCCGCGCTCGCGAGGTCGGCGGTGGCGGCCTCGAGGGTGGTCAGCGCCGCCTCGTCGGCCGGGGAGCGCAGCCCGGGCGCGGTCAACCGCTCGCGGCACACCACCACCTCGCGGTCCGCGTCGTCCTCTCCGCGCGAGCGGGACGCCACGATCCGCCCGGGGTACCGCTCGCTGCCGGCGACCGCCCCGAGGCGCTCGCAGTCGAGGTTCCGCGACCAGCTGCGCGAGTGCCCCGCGCCGGGCGCAGGATCGGTCGCCACCACCAGCGGGACCAGTGCGATCGCCACCAACAGCACGATCTCCACGTCAGTTCCCCCGCCCGGTCGGCGCGAGCTGCAGCACCTCCCACTGCATCTTCGCGTTGAACAGGGTCTGCGACAGCTGGCGGTACAGGTCGTTCGACACGTCCACCTTCATCACCTGGGCGGTGAGCCGCTCCTGCCGCGGCCGGGCCAGGTCGAGCAGCTTGTTCCCGAGCCACGGACCCGCGCCGAACCGCTCGACGATCCGCCCCTCCAACGTCTCGGACGCGAGGAGGAACCCGGTCTCGTCGCGCACCACCACGTCCTGGGCGAACGTGGTCTCGGACAACGCGGGCAACACGGTGAACGTGGCGGCGGACAGCAGCCACGACGCGGGGTGGTACGCGCGGTTCACCAGCCGCGACCGGAGCTCGAGCGTGAGCTGGGTCGCGGGCTCGACCGCCGCCGCCGGGTCGTCGTCGTCGTCATCGTCTCCGCCGGGGCTCGTCGTCGCGTTCACCACCGCCCCTTGGTTCTCGAACAGCAGCCCGACCTTCTGGCACAGCGCGCCCGCCTCCTGCCCCGACAGCAGGCCGCCGGGGAGGCAGATCACGTCGAGCCGGACACCCTCGAAGTTCGGCAGCGACGGGTCGATCACCGACGGCCGGTGGAGGTTCGACAGCGGCTGGTACACCCGGACCACGCACCCGCTGGCGAGCCACGCCGCGAGCCACACGAAGCTCGTACGAAACGAAGAAATCGGCGACCTCCGGCCAGCGGGGAGCACGGCACCATACCACCGTCGATCCACCCCTGTGGGGGAGGCCGCCCGCCGGTTCACCGCGGCGAACAGATACCGCAGGACGGAGTCCATGGAGCGACGACTCCGCAACGAGAGTCGCGCAGGACGGAGTCCGAGGACCGACAAGCCCCACCCGGGTCGCGCCACGTTCGCCGATCTCCCTCCGTGCCCACCAGACGGTAGCCGGTCGGCGCGCCGACCGCACGGGGGATCACGAACCTCCTCGATCGGCTGCATCCGTTCTCCGACACCGCGGGCGCGACGAACCGCTCCCTCGTTGTAGGTGTCGTCGGCGGACGGATCCTTCACCGAGTATGTTTCGGGGCTCGGAGGGCCGGTGAACCCGTCGAAGATCGCTCCTTGTCTGTGGTTCGACGGCGGGGCGCTCGACGCCGCGCGGTTCTACACCTCGCTGTTCGACGGCGACGAGATCCGATCGGTGACCCGGTACGGCGACGGGATGCCGTTCCCCGCCGGCACCCCGCTGCTGGTCGAGTTCACCGTGGCAGGGCAGCGGTTCCAGGCCCTGAACGGCGGCCCGCAGTTCCGGTTCTCCGAGGCGATCTCGCTCGCGGTGCGCGCGCGGGACCAGGTCGAGGTCGACCGGCTGTGGGGAGCGCTCACCGCCGACGGCGGCCGGCCGAGCCGGTGCGGGTGGCTGGTCGACCGGTTCGGCGTTTCGTGGCAGATCGTGCCCGAGGCGCTCGACGCGATGCAGGCGTCGGGTGACCCGGTCGCGGTGGGCCGGATGTTCGAGGCGCTGCTGACGATGGACCGGCTCGACATCGCCGCGCTCGAGCGCGCGTTCCGGGGGGAGGGATGAGCGGGTTCGGTCGGTTCGCGCTGCGGTGTGTGCTCGCGCACACCGCGACCTACCTGGTGGCCGGGCTCGCCGCGCTGACGCTGGGCGACTACGCGTCGTGGTGGGACAAACCGGAGATGGCGCACTATCGCCCGATGGACTCGCCGTGGGTCGCCCTCGGGCCGGCGCTGCAGGTAGTGCGCGGCCTCGTGTTCGCCGCGGTGTTGTGGCCGGTGCGCGAGCCGCTGGTCGAGCGGCCCGGCTCGGTGCTCCGGTTGTGGGCCCTGCTGGTCGGAGTGGGCGTCCTGTCGACGTACGCCGCCGCGATCGGGTCGATCGAGGGGGCGATCTACACCGACCTGCCGCTCGTGTACCACCTGTTCGGGCTGCCCGAGGTGATCGGTCAGGCGGGCGCGTTCAGCTTGTGCCTGGTCGGCTCGTACCGGTGGCCCCACCGCGCGTGGGAGCTCGGGCTGGGGCTGGTGTCGGCGCTGGCGGTGGCGGCAGGGGTGCTCGGCGTGCTGTTCGGCTGAGGTCACCGCAGCGGGCGGAGCCGGAGCTCCTCACCGAGCTCGCGCAGGCGGTCGGTCCGCGGGTGCCCCGCGCGCCACACCAGCCGGAACGCGTCCTCGGCGAGCGCGCCCCCGGGCGAGAGCAGGCGGAGACGCCCGTCGTCGAGGTCCGCGCGCACGTAGTACTCCGGTAGGACCGCGACCCCCGCCCCCTCGAGCAGCCGGAAGCGGATCGCGCCGATCGACCCGAGGTACTCGTGCGACTCGAACCGCCACTCACCGGGGTCGGTGAGGTACCGGAACAGGGGGAGGTCGGGGCTCACGTCGAGCAGGGTGGTGTGCGGCGCAGCCGGCGCGCCCACGAACACGTAGGTCTCGCGGTGCAGCGTCAGGTACTCGATCCGCGGGCTGGTCAACCGGGCGCTGAACACGACCGCGTCTACGTCCCCGCGCTCGACCCTCGCCGTGAGGTCGGGCGCGTCGCCGAAGAACAGGTGCAGCGACCGCTCGGGGCGCGCCGCCTTCAGGCCGCCGAGGGCCGGGCACAGCCACGACAGCCCGAGCTCGAACCGCGTCCCGATCGTGAGCGCGTACGGCGCCGGTCCGCTGTCCTGCGCCACGATCTCGCGACACCGGTCGGCCGCGTCGAGCAGGTGCATCGCGTGGGGCAGCAGCCGGTGCCCGGCTTCGGTGAGCTCCGCCCGGCGGGACGTGCGCCGGAACAGCGCCCCGCCGACGTCGTCCTCCAGTCGCCGGATCCGCTCGCCGAACGCCGCCGGCGACAGGGCGACCCGGCGGGCGGCCGCGCGAAAGCTGACGGTGGCGGCGGCGGCGGTGAAGCACCGCAGGTCCTGCAGGTCCATCCGGCTCCTCTGTTTGGAATCTCCGTACGGCATGGTTCGTCAAGTACCGATAGTCCGAACGATTGCGGGGGGTCAAGCTCGAACCAGGAGGAATCATGTGGCGATTCGCGGTGGTGGTGAGCGGGTGTTCCCCGGCCGTGAGCGAGGTGTTGGCGTTGGAGGGAGATCCTGTCGCCGGTGAGCTCGTGTTCGAGCGCGCGTGTGCGGGCTGCCACCTCGACGGCGAGTACGCCGCGGTCGCGGGCGAGTGCCGAAACCACTGGTACGGCTTCGTCACCGACCTGTCCGCGCTCTCGGCCGACCAGATCGCCGCGCAGGTGGTGCACGGGGGCCGGTGCATGCCCGGGTTCGGGCCGACCGCCGACCCGCAGGACGCGCTGACCCAGCACGAGATGGCCGACGTGACGGCGTACGTCGACACGACCTGGTAGGCCCCGCCGCGTTAGACCCGAGAGATGTCGGTCTGGCGGCTCGCATGGCGAAACGTGTGGCGGAACGCCCGCCGGTCGGGCGTGACCATCGCCGCCACCACGTTCGCGCTGTGGGTGATGGTGCTGTACAGCGGGATGATGGAGGGGTACACCTCCGGCATGTCGAGGGACATCCTCGACTTCGAGGTGGGCGAGATCCAGGTGTTCCCCGAGGGGTACCTCGACGACCCGTCGGTGTACCGGCGGCTGCCGTCCGCGGCGGTCGGCGCGCTCGAGCAGGCCGGGTACCGCGTGTCGCCCCGCCTGATCGCGGGCGCGCTCGGGGCGTCGGGCCAGCAGTCCTCCGGGATCGTGCTGCGCGGGGTGGACCCGGTGCGCGAGACCACCGCGCTGCGGATCGACCAGCGGGTGGCCTCCGGGCGGTGGCTCGACCCGGCCGACCCGCGCGGGGTGGTGATCGGGCGGCGGGTCGCCCGCACTCTGGGCGTCGGGGTGGGCGGCGAGATCGTGGT
>JBEBJC010000965.1:0-3436 GCA_040080105.1 Myxococcota bacterium | reverse complement strand
AGCCGCCGCACCGCCTCGGGGTCGCGGCGATGGTCGCCCTCGGGTGGGACCTGCCCACGATGACCGCGCGCAACCGGCGCGCGTTCGTGGACCTCGCGCCGTTCCAGCACTGGACGCTGCCGTTCTACTCGATGATCCAGCCCGACCGGATCGCGCTGGTGTCGAAGTACCTGTACGGCGATGCGCGGATCGAGGACCTGTGGCTGCCGATGTTCTGCGTGTCGTGTGACCTGTTGTCCGGCGCGATGAACGTGCACCGCACCGGGCCGCTCGCCGCCGCCGTCCTCGCCACCACCGCGCTGCCCGGGGTGCTCCCGCCGGTGCTGCACGAGGGCAAGCTGCTCGTCGACGGCGGGGTGATGGACAACAACCCGGTCGCGGTGATGCGCGAGCTCGGCCCCGGCCCGGTCGTGCTGATCGACGTGGGGCAGGCGGTCGCGCGGCTGGTCGACCCGCCCGACCTGCCGCAGCTGCCGAGCAACCCGATGGCGGCGTGGCACCGGTTCAAGTGGTTCGGCGAGCGGATCCGGGTGCCGACCATCCCCGAGATCGTCGCGCGGACGATGACCGTCGCCCGGCCGAACCACGACCTGGCGCGGATCAGCGACCTGTACGTCCGCCCGCCGGTGGACGCGTACGGGATGACCGACTTCGCCCGCCAGGACGAGCTGGTGGCGATCGGGTACGACGCGACCCTGCGGGCGCTGCGGGCCGCGCTCGGCGACCCCGAGCGGGTCCGCGCGCTCGGCCTGTCGGTGGACCGGGTGGAGGCGATGCGCCCGATGGCCAAGCTGGAGCGCGGGCCGGGGCCGAGATAGGGTCGGTCGATGTCGCGCGTCGTCCTGACCGACGGGTTCGTCGACCTCGGCGCGCGCGAGGTCCACCGCGGCGGCGGGGTGACCACGCTGCGGGCCAAGGAAGCCCAGCTGCTCGGGTACCTGGCCGAACACAGCGGCCGCACGGTGCCCCGGGCCGAGCTGTTCGCCGAGGTGTGGGGCTACCACCCGGACACGCGCTCGCGCACGCTCGACACGATGATCCGGATCCTGCGGGCCCGGATCGAGCCCGACCCCCACGCGCCGACCCACCTGCACACCGCGCCCGGGGTCGGGTATCGGTTCGAGGCGGCCCCTCCCCTGGACGCCGCAGCCGCGGCGCTCGCCGACGGGGTGGCGCGGCTCGCGCAGGCGGCGCGCGACGCGCGGGTGGTGGTGGTGTGGGGCGCGTCCGGGGTGGGCAAGTCGACGTGGGCCGCCGGGCTCGACGGGCTGCCGAAGGCCCCGGTCACCCGGGACCCGACCGCGCTCGACCGGTCCGCGCCGGCGCTGGTGGTGGTCGACGACGCCGACGACCCGGCGTGGCTCGAGCGCGCGCTCCGGTGGACCGCCGCGACCCCGGACGGGCGGGTGGTGCTGGTGCGGCGCGCCCGACCGCGCCACCCCGACGTGGTGGGGCTGGAGGTGCCGCCGCTGCCGCTGGACGCCGCGCGCGCGCTGTTCGTGCGGCGGGCGCGCGCGCTCGTGCCCACCGTCGCCGCGGTCCCGGCGTTGGACGCGGCGCTGGACTCGCTCGGCGGACTGCCCCGCGCGGTCGAGCTCGCGGCCGGGCTGGTCGACACCGGGGTGGAGGCGTTGGCCGCGCGGCTCGTCGCCGACCCCGCGGTGGTGTTGACCGCCCCGGGCGGACAGCGGTGGGCCGCGTCGCTCGCTCGCGCGGAGGCGGAGCTGTCGGGTGAGGCGAGCGCGCTGCTCGGGTGGCTGCGCGGCGCGGGCGGACCGCTGCCGGCCGGGGTGCTCGCGTCGACCGCCCCCCCGGCGGCGCTGGGCGAGCTGGTGGACGCCGGGCTGGTGCTGCGCGACCTCGCCGGCCGATGTGTGGCGATCCCGCCGCTGCGGCGACCCGCGGACGACGCGACCCGTGTCCGGCTCGGCGAGGCGCTGGAGCGGCACCTGGTCGGGCGGGTGCACCCGGTGTCGGGCGCGCTGACCGAGGAGGACGAGGCCGACCTGGTCGCGTGCGCCCCAACCTTCGACGCGCTCGGCCCGGACGCGCCGGAGGGGGTCCGGGTGGCGCGGGTCCACGCGGCGCGGATCCTCCGGCGTCCGCTGCCCGAGGTCGAGGTCCCGGCCCCGGTGTGGGCGATGTCGTGTGACGAGCCGGGCGACGCGCGGCTCCGGCGGCTCGAGGCGGCGCCCCCGGGCCCCGATCGGGGAGCGGCGACCGCGCTGGCGCTCCGCCTCGCGGGCCGGCTCGACGCGATCCCGGAACCCGACCCGGACGCACACGGGATCGCGGTCGGCGAGTGGGCATTCCAGCTCCACCTCGCACGGTGGTACCAGGGCGACCTCGCCGGCGCGGTGGCGTGGATCGAGCGCGCGCTGCGGGAGTGGTCCAGGGCCCCGCGCCTCGCCCTGTTCGCCCGCCTGGCCCTGGGCGACGCGGCGGTGGCGGGCGGCGACCTCGCACGGGCGGACAGCGCGTTCCGGTCGGCGCTGCACGCGGTCGCGCCCCAGCTCCGGTTCCGAGCCCACACCGGCCTCGCGTTCCTGTCGCTCGCGCGGGGCGACCCGGCCGCCGCCCGCGGGTGGAGCGAGCGGGCCGAGGAGGCCGCCCACCAGCTCCCGGGCCCGATCGCGTTCGGTGGCTGGTACAACCTGGCGCTGCTGTGGCGCGAGCTCGGCGACACCGCGCGGGTCCGCGGGTTCGCCGAGCGGATGCACGGCGCGGGCGACGGGGTGGCGCCGTCCCCCCACGCGCGCCGGCGGGCCCGGTTCCTGCTCGCGTCGGCCGCGCTCGACGAGGGCCGCCACACCGAGGCCCTCGCCGGGTTCCTCGCGGTGGCGGAGGCGGGCGACACCCCGGCGGTCGAGCGGGCGCGGGCGCTCGCGTTCGCCGCGGTGGTGCGGGAGCTGCGCGGCGAGCCGGCGGGGTTCGCCGAGGCCGTCGCCGCGCTCGACGGCGCGGACGAGCGCGCGACCCACCTGGTGCGGGTGTTGGCCGGTGGGCCGGCCGAGGCCGCCCACGCGTTCGCGGTGCGGGGTAGCGATCCGGCGCTGCTCGGGGTGATCGGCGCGCTGACCGCCCGCGACGACCAGCAGCTCGACGCGCTCGCCACCGACCCCGGCGCGTACTCGTTCGAGACACGGATCGCGTTCCGGCTCGCACGGGCGCGACGCCGCGCCAACGACGGGAGCGACCGCTCTTCGACCGGCTGAAGTGGGGAGGGCGGAATTGTGCTGGCCGATCCACCTCTCCTCGCAGCGGGGAGAGGGGACCTCGGGCGTCGCGACCCGCGAGTTCACACCGGTTCACGTCCCGCCGAACCAGCCCCGGAGTACGAGCCTGCCGTCGAACCGCGCCGACACTCGGCGGCGGAACGTTGGTTCGGAGGCTGAAGATGCGCGAGTTCTTGGCAGGTGGGGCGGGGTTGGTCGCC
>JBEBJC010000964.1:0-3439 GCA_040080105.1 Myxococcota bacterium | reverse complement strand
CCCCACCCGCCGGCGCCCCGCGGCGTCGAGGAAGTCCTTCATCCACGCGAGGTGGGTCCCCTGGGCGTGTTGGATCCGCAGCAGGTGGACATCACCGTCGAGGAGCAGCGCGCGGTGGGAGCGGTACAGCGGGAACGCGTCGCTCATCCGGTCCCGGGTCGGGTTGAGGCCGTCCCCGGCCACGACCACCAGCACGTCGCCCGGACGCCCCTCGGCCCGGGTCCGCGCCTCGTCGAACCACCGGGACAACGTGTCCCGGATCGCGCCGCCGGACAGCGCGAGATCGAGGTCCTTGCCGCGGGTGTCGGGCACCACCCGACACGCCCGGACGAACCGGGTCCAGCTCACCCACCGCTCGAGGTCGTCGGCGGTCACGTCGGCCGCGAACAGGGGTTGGCGCGCGCTCTTCGCCGGTGGCGGCGCGACGGGAACCGCGGACGGGCCGCGATCGAGGTCGGCGTGGGTCGACTCGAGCGCGGCAGGATCGGCGACGAACCCGGACCCCCGAGGGCGGATCACCAGCTGCGCGAGCGCGTCGGCGTCGAGGATGCCGGTCGAGGCCATCGTCGCCGCGAGCCACCGGCCCACGTCGGCCTCCGACGGCAGCGAGACCGGCGCCCGCAGCTCGAGCCGGAGCTGCTCGCACCACAGACGGAGCTGGACCCGCACCAGCGACGCGCGCAGCGCCGCCATCGGCTCCGCCTCCGCCACCGAGCCGATCGCGTCGTCGGGCAGCAGCAGCGGGGCGACGCCGGGGTCGTCGTGCAGCTGCCCGTGATGCACCAGCACCCGGTGCTCCTCTCGCAGGGACCGCAACAGGCTCGCCGCCGCCGCCAGGACCTCGGGCCGGGTCGACACGACGCCCGACCGCACCACCCGCACCCGAGCGGTGCCGCCGGCCGGCTCGACCGTGGCCGCCTCGATCAACAGCACCACCCGGACGTGGCGCGTGTCGCCGGTGCGCAGCGCGAGGTCGAGGTCGCCCGCGACCAGCAGCGACGCGGTGTGCGGCTGGCGCAGCGACACCCGCATCCGGACCCGCGGACCGCCCCGGTCGTGCCGCTGTCCGACCAGCTCGCGCATCGACTGCCGGGTGAGCGCGTCGATCCACGCGAGCTGGGCGCCGCGCAGCAACTGGATCCGCTCCACCGGCATGCCGTCGGCGATCGCCGTGCGCATCGCCTCGCGCCACCGGTGCCCCGCCCGCCGCTCCGCCTCGTCGCTCGCGGCCGACTCCCCTCGCCCCATCACCACGATCCGGCGGTGCGGGTGGCTCGGGGGCAGGCGCAGGGTCTGGCCGACCACCGTGGCGCACAGGTCGAACAGGCGCTGGTTGTCGAACGCGGCCCACGTGGTCCCGCGCTCGAACTCGTCGTCCGACAGCAGATCGAGCATCCGCTCGATCGCGGTGGCCTCGACCCGAGCCTGCTCGTCGGACCGCGCCTCCCCGTTGGTGAGGCCGCCCTGGCGCGGCTGGGCGACGTAGTACAGGTCGGTGTCGGGCGGGGTGGCCGGCGCCGGCATCAACATCGTGAACGCGTGGTGGGACCGGACGACCACCGACCGGCCGCGCCGCAGGATCACCTCGTCGGCCTGGATCTCGTCGAACGAGTGGAGCTTCCGCTCGGGCAGCCCGCGCCGACCGGCGCCCGCCTCTCCCCCGGCGTACCCGACGAACCGGTACGGCTCGGTCCCGGCGGGCGCCTGCTTGAACCGGGCGATGATGTCGTACACCTCCGCCCGCACCGCGGTGGGCTCGGGGCGCGGCCCCCACACCCCCAGCCCGGCGAGGAACCGGACCGTCACCTCCCACGCCCGGTTCGCGTTGTCGGGGTCGGTGTGCTGGCCTGCCTCGAACGTGAACCCGATCCGCGGGCCGTCCTCGGCCGCCGCCAGCCCGACGTTCGCCGCGACGCCGCCCGACAGGATCGTGTTCTCGTGTAGCCCGGTGATCAGGCGCTTCACCCCGAGCTCGCGCGCCAGCAGCGCGTGGGCCTGGTCGTCGCGCATCACCAGGAACGGCGCCGCGGGGCGGCTGGTGGAGTGCAGGTCGAGCACCGCGTCACACGCGAGCAGCAGCGGCGCGAGCTCCCGGGTCCGGCGCTCCTCGTACGACAGCGACTCCGGATCGGCCGCGGCCAGGCGATCGAGCGTGGCCGCGTCCCACATCCGGTTCATGTCGGAGCCAGTGGCGGTGTGCCGCTGGTCGAGGCTCGCCGCCAACTCGTTCGCCCGCACCAGCAGCACCGACCCGGCGATCAGGTGGTGGGCAGCGCTCGCGCCGAGGCGCTCCAGCACAGGGTCACCGACCGGCTCGTTCCCGTGGACCCGCGCGATCACCGCTACGCGACGGCCCGGGATCGGCGCGCCCGCACCGTCGCGCGCCTCGAACGACCGAGTCCCCGAAACCCCCGCGAACGGCGCGGTCTCGACCACCTGCGATCCGGCGCCCATCCGAGCCCCCGCCCTGGGCCTATCCGGCTGGGTCGGCGCCTGCCCGTTACGCGGAGGTACCCGCCAGCGGGCGGCCTCTCGCCCACGACATCCCCGCGGCGTACGTCACCGCCGACACCCCGAACCCGACGAACCACGCGTAGGGGTACACCACGTCGAACACCGGCGGCACCGACTCGAGCGCGCCCGCCGCGTGCAGGAACCCGGGGAGGTTCGGCGCGACGCCCACCACGAGGGCCACCAGCGCCACCGGGTTCGTGCCGGCGTACTGCCCGTTCGGCCGGTACAGGTCGTCCACGTCGAGCTCGCCGCGCCGCAGCCACCAGTAGTCGGCGATCATGATCCCCGCGATCGGTCCGAGCAGCGCGGAATACCCGATCAACCAGGTGAAGATGTACGCGCCGGCGGTGGACAGCAGCTTCCACGGCATCATCGCGATGCCGAGGACCCCGGTGATCAGGCCTCCCGTCTGGAACGACACGTGCCTGGGCGCGAGGTTCGCGAAGTCGTTCGCCGGGCTCACCACGTTCGCGGCGATGTTCACCGACACCGTGGCCACGCCCACTCCGAGCAGCGCCACCAACGCGACCACGCCGCGCACCAGGCCCGAGGTGATCATCGGCTCGGTCGCCCCGGGCGGCGGCACCGACGAGGTGAGGTGCGCGAGGATCACCACCGGATCCCACAGCTTCTCCACCGGAACGCCGGTGAGGATCGCCTGGCACGCGCTGGTGATCACCACCCCCATCGCGGAGAACAACACCATCGTGGTCGGCAGCCCCAACACCTGCCCGAGCATCTGCTCGCGCTGGCCGCGCCCGTACCGGGTGAAATCGGGGATGTTCAGCGACAACGTTGCCCAGAAGCCGATCATCCCGGTCAACGACGGGACGAACACCGCCCAGAACGCTCCGAACGTGTGGAACTTCGACGGCGCGGTGAGCATCGGCCCGACCCCGCCCGCCCGCACGACCACCCATACGAG
>JBEBJC010000963.1:0-3439 GCA_040080105.1 Myxococcota bacterium | reverse complement strand
GGGCGGGTTCGAGCCAGGTCCGCAGCGGGCCCAGGGTCGAGAACAACACCGTAGCGAGCGCGGTCGTCGCCACGCCGACCCACACCGCGGTGCGCCCGACCGGGGCGCGCCGGCTCGACCAGCCCCAGTCGTCGACCTCCACCTTCCGGACCCGCTGCTCGGCCCGCACCGACGGCTCGGGCTCCTCGCGGGTCGGCGGGTGGCCGACCAGCGGGGAGCGGGCCGACCCGCGCGCGGGGCCGAGCGACGCGACCGCCGGCGCCACCGCCGCCAGCGCCGCCGACATCTCCGCCGCCGACTCGAACCGCAGCGACGGCTCGGACCGGGTCGCTCGGCGCAACACCGGGCGAAGCGGCGCGGGGACCGCGTCCCACCGCGGCGAGCTGTCGGGCGCCAGGTACAGGTCGACCGGGGTATCGCCGGTCAGCAGGTTGAACAACGTACACGCCACGCCGTACAGATCGGCCTGGGGGCCGGCGCGACGCGCGTCCACCCGCTGCTCGGGCGCCATGAACCCGATCGATCCGAGGGCGACCCCGGTGCGGGTGTCGCCCCCGTCGGCGGTGCGCGCGATGCCGAAGTCGCACAGCGCGACCGTGCCGTCGGCGCGCACCAGCACGTTGCCGGGCTTCACGTCGCGGTGCACGATCCCCGCGTGGTGGGCGGCCTCCAGCCCGTCGAGCACCTGCAGCGAGACCGCTACGGCCTCCGCCGGGGCGAGCGGCCCCTCGGCCGTCAACCGGTCGGCGAGTGAGCCCCGCTCCAGGTACTCCATCACCAGGAAGTCCCGGTCATCGGCGGTGCCCGTGTCGTACACCCGCACGACCCGGGGGTGGTCGAGGGCGGCCAACGCGCGCGCCTCGGTCCGGAGTCGCTCCCGCCGCGACTCCCCTCCCCGCTCACTGATCAGCTTCAACGCCGCTGGCCGATCCAGCGCCCGATCGTGGACCAACCACACGGTGGCGGAGCCGCCCGTCCCGAGCTCCGACAGCAGACGGTACCGACCCGCGAACTCCTCGACCATGGCTCACTGTAGTCGACGGCGCGGCGCTCGGGTGACACCGGCCGCTGCCCCCGGCTCCGCCGCGTGCTACGGTCCCCAACGTGCGGCGCGACTTCCTAGAGATCGACGGGTCCACCTCCGGACTGCACCGGGTCCAACCCGTGAGCCTGCAGGATGTCGAAGCGGTGCGCCTGCTGCTCACCGGGGCGTCGGTGGTGGACTGGCAGCGCCTGTCGCTGCGCTCCCTCGACGACGTGGACCGGTTCCTCAAGGTCCAGCAGATCGAGCCCACCGATCCGGGCGACATGGAGCGCCTGCGCTACGTGTTCAACGAGGCCGTGAGCTACCTCGAGGAGCAGCTCCACCTGAAGTTCCCGTCCGAGCTGCGCAACCCGGCGGACGTACGGCACGTCTTCTTGTGGGCGAGCCAGTGGGGCGGGTTTCGCCGCACCCAGATCCTGTCGTGTGTGGTGCTCAAGCTGATGCACATCATCCAGCACCTCGAGGCGGCCGACCTGCGGTTCCGGCTGCCGCTGTCCGAGCAGCAGATCATGGACATCGCCCACCGGCGGCTCGTGCACCAGGCCCGCCGGCTGCAGGACGAGGGCGTCCCGATCGCTGCGTTCTACGGCAACCGCAAGTCGCGCAGCTCGGTGATCACGAAGCTCATCGCGAAGCGCGAGGCGGTCGCGGCGAAGATCTTCGACAAGCTGCGGTACCGGGTGGTGGTGTACCACCACGAGCACCTGGTGCCGGTGCTCGCGCGGCTCGTGCGCGAGCTGTTCCCGTTCAACTACACCGTGCCCGGGCAGAGCCACAACAACCTGCTCGACGTGTCGACGCTGACGAGCTGGCTGTCGGAGACGGACCAGGAGATCGCGCGCGAGCGCGGGCTGTCGTCGCCCGCCCCGCTCGACGAGGAGCAGCGCAACGAGTTCTCGGGGCAGAGCTACCGGATCATCAACTGGATCGTCGACTGCCCGGTGCGCATCCCCGACGAGGTGTCACTCGAGAACCGGTTCTCGTTCGAGCACGGCCGGATCGTGTACGTCAACGTCGAGTTCCAGATGCTCGACGAGACCACGGCCCACCACAACGAGCAGGGCGAGAACTCGCACGCGCTGTACAAGGCCCGCCAGCAGCGGAAGGTGGCGGTGCGACTGAAGCGGGGCGCGGCGGTGCGCGACCCCGAGGGAGCCTGAGTGGGGTGGTTCGACACGATCCGTTCTGCGCTGGGGTGGCGTCCGCCGCTGGTGGTGCGCGACGACACCGCCCCGGTGGTGTTCACCGACGCCGCGGTCGCGCGGCTCGCCACGCTGCCGCCGGGCCACGGCGTACACGTCGAGACCGTCCCGGTGCTGCGCGGGCGCGCGGTGCGGGTGACCGAGGGGGAGAGCCAAGGCCCTCCTCCGCCCGGGTTCGAGCTGTCGTTCAGCGTGTCCGACACCGACCTCGCCCGGCTGCGGGGGCGCGAGCTCGACGTGACGGACGGGCGGTGGGTGGTGCACGTCCCGTTCGAGCTGCGGGTGCGCGAGACGCCGAACCCCGACGCCCGGTCGTACCTGTGTGACCACGTGCTCGGGCTGGGCCGTCCGCTGTTCCACCGGCCCGGACCCGCCGACGACGGACCGCTGCCCGACCTGGTGGCGCGGCTGATCGAGGTCCCGGGCGTCCGCTCGGTGCTGATCCGGGACAACACGGTGAACGTGGAGCGCGCGCCCGGCGCCGCGTGGGACCCGATCGACGCGGGCGTCGACGCGGCGCTGCGGGAGCACCTGCTGCTGTGCGGCGAGCCGGTCACCGCGACTGCGGCGGGCGGCAGCGCCGACGCGCTCGAGGGCGAGATCCGGCGGGTGCTGGCGGAGCAGATCGCGCCGGCGATCCACCGCGACGGCGGCGACGTCGAGTTCGTGGGGTTCTCGAACGGCGTGGTCACCGTGTCGATGGTCGGGGCGTGCCGCACCTGCCCGTCGTCGTCCGCGACGTTGCACCACGGGATCGAGCGGACCTTGCGCGAGGCGTTCCCCGGTCGGGTCGAGCGGGTCGAGCAGGCGTAGCGGGTCGTTGCGGTTCTGCGCACCGACCGTTGCACCCGCAGCGCTGGGCACCTGCCGGCTCGCTCCATACGAGCGGTACGGGAGGCCCTGATGTCGACCCCCACCCGCCGGACCGTATTGGCCGGCGCCACCGCGACCGCCGCGGTCGCCGCGACCGGAGTGAGCATGGGACGAGCCGAAGACGATCGCCGGTTCCCGGTGGTGTACCTGCCGCACGGGGGCGGGCCGTGGCCGTTCGTGGAGGTGTTCGGCCCCGCGTCGGCGTGGGCCTCGCTCCGCGCGTACCTCGAGCAGCTGCCCGCGGTGTGCCCGACCCCGCCCACCGCGATCCTCGCGGTCTCCGCGCACTGGGAGGAGCGGGTGCCCACGGTGATGACCC
>JBEBJC010000962.1:0-3444 GCA_040080105.1 Myxococcota bacterium | reverse complement strand
GTGGTGGCTGCCTCCGGGCACCTGCCGAGCCTCAACCCGACCGGTTCGCCGACGTTGTCGACCGGGGGCTCGGGGGACGTGCTCACCGGCTTGATCGGCGCGCTGCTCGCCCGGGGAGCGCCCCCGCGGGACGCCGCCCGCCTCGCGGCGTTCGTCCATGGCCGCGCCGGCGAGCTCCTGGCGGCGCGGCGGCGCGACGGGTGGACCGCGAGCGACGTCGCGGCGGCGATCCCGGACGCCGCGGCCGAGCTGACTACGGCGTGAGGTCGACCGGGATCGCGCGGGGGAGGGGGTTGAACCCGCTCGTCCCCTCGCAGGTCGCGCGGGTGCTCCCCAAGATCTCGCCGTCGGCGGCGGCGATCCGGTAGTACGTCGAGGTCAGCGCGCAGGTCACCAGCAGGTCGCCGTCGGGCAGCCGGAACGCGGCCCCCTCGATCGGGCACACCGCTCCCGGCAGTGACCAGCTGCCGGTGATCGTCGCGGTGCCCGCCCCGGGGTCGAGCGACAGCTCGAGCGCCCGCGCCACGTCGGTGAGCGACTCGCCGTTGTCGAACAGGCGCAGGGTGCCGTCCGGCTCGAGCGTCGGGTGGTGCTGGTGCCCGAACCCGTCGTCGTCGGTGACCCCGCTCGGATCCACCACCGAGAACGTGCTCGCCCACGGGCTCGTGCCCGAGCCGTCCAACACCCACTCCGGCGTGCCGAACGCGGGGTCGGACGGGTCACCCTCGAGCCGCACCACGGTCGAGAAGGTGTGCATCGACCACACGAGGTCGTGATCCTCGGTGACCCACAACCCGTTCGAGTGGGCCCACTCCTGCGCGCCCGGGAACGAGATCCCCCAGTACACGCCCCCGATCCCCCCCGGGCCGGAAGGGGTCGCGATCTGCGACAGCTCCCAGTCCACGTCGATCTCGCCCTCGGGGTCGAACCGGTAGAACCCGTCGACCACATAGGTGGTGCCGTCCACCGTCTGCGGGCGAGCGTTGAGCACCCAGGTGTACCCGTCGCGGCGGAACACGTCGTGGTGGATCACCTCGGGGGTCGGGCCGAGCTCGGCCACCTGGGCACCGTCGAGCGCGAACTCGCGCACCCAGTGCCGGTCGAGCACCGCGAGCACGGTGTGGTCTTCGGTCCAGGTGAGCCCCACCGGCAGGATCTCCTGCGGCAGACCCTCGGACAGGGCCTGGTACCACACGACCTGCCCGAGCGGGTCGAGCACCACCGCCGCGGGCTCGCCGCAGTTCGCGAGGAACATCGTGTCGGACGGGGCGGGCTCGCCCGTGTGTTCGACCGTGAGGGACGCGAGGGGCGGCAGCTCCCCGGTGGTGAGCTCACCCGTCCGCTCGGCCTCCCCCGCGCGGGCGACCCAGCCGAGCGTCGACTCGGGGGGCATCCGCCACAGGGTGAGCTCGTGCTCGGGCCCCTCCGGGCTCGACCAGGTGGTGCCGTCGAGGGTCAACGTGAGCGCCGCCGGTGGGTCGACGGTGAACGAACACGAGGCGCGGAGCGCGTTGTCGGGGGTCAGCGCGCAGCCCCCGTCGAGGACGGGGCCGGGATCACAGGCGAACAACCAACCGAGCATCGCGCCGCGTATCCCGGGCCGCCCTTCCTTGACGAACCCCCGTCGCGGGAGCACCCAACAGCGATGAGGATCCATCTCGCCGACCCGTCCGAGACCCACGCCCTGGGCGTCCGCCTGGGCGAGCGCGCGTTCCCCGGGGCCGTATTCGCGCTGACCGGGGATCTCGGCGCCGGGAAGACCGCGTTGGTCCAAGGCATCGCCCGCGGGCTCGGGGCCACCGGGCGGGTGCAGAGCCCCACGTTCACCTTGGTGCAGCCCCACGACAGCGGGCGGTTGGCCCTGTGGCACGCCGACTTCTACCGCCTGCGCTCGGCCGAGGAGGCTTCGGCCCTGGGGCTGTTCGAGCTCGGCGCGGAGGGGGTGGTCGCGGTCGAGTGGGCCGAGCGGTTCCCCGAGCTCCTGCCGCCCGACCGGCTCGACGTGGCGCTGACCGACGCCGGCGCGGGCCGCGACGCGGAGCTGGTCGCGCGCGGAGAGCTGCACCGCGGGTTCGTCGATGGGTGAGCGGTTGAGCTTCCGCCCGGCGTTGGGGGCCGCGGCGCCCGCGCCGGTGGGCACGACCCGCTTGGTGTTGCTCGCGCTCGGGGTGGCGGCCGTGATCGGCGGCACCCGCTGGCGGTGGTTGAACCACGCCGATCCGTTCGAGGGCGAGCTGGTCGAGGTCCGCGGGGCGATCCCGCGCCCGGGGTACTACCGGCTGGTCGACCCGACGGTCCACCGCGCGATCGAGGCCGCCGGCGGCGCGGCGACCGGGGCCGACGCCGCGGTGCCGGCCGGCGCGCGGGTCGAGGTCGGGGCGGACGGGGCTGGTCGGCTCGAGCGCCCGTCCGACCCGCTGTTGGTGGGGCTCCCGCTCGACCCGAACACCGCGGACGCCGCGGCGCTCGACGCGTTGCCGGGCGTGGGCGAGGCGACCGCGGCGGCGGTGGTGGCGTGGCGCGAGGCGCACGGCCCCCTCCACACGCTGCAGGACCTGCGCGACATCCCGGGCACACCGCCCGATCTCGGGCGTCGGATCGCGCCGTTCGTGGACCTGCCGCTCGGGGGGCCGCCCGACGTGAACCTCGCGTCCGCCCGCGCGCTCGAGCAGCTCCCCGGGATCGGCGAGGTGCTCGCGGGCAGGATCGTCGCGGATCGGGTCGAGAACGGGCCGTTCCCGTCGCTGGAGGCGCTGACCCGGGTCCCGGGGGTGCGGCCCTCGCTGGTCACTACCTTGCGCGAGGCAGGGGTCACCGCGGAGGGCGCGCAGTGATCTACCTCGACCACGCGGCGACCTCACCGCTGCTGCCCGAGGTGGCGGCGGCGATGGCGGAGTGGGTCGGGGTGCCCGCCAACCCGTCGTCGATCCACGGCGCCGGCAGACGCGCGGCCGCCGCGCTCGACCGCGCGCGCGACGAGGTGGCACGGCTGGTCGAGCGCGACCCGGCCGGGATCGTGTTCGTGTCCGGCGCGACCGAGGGCAACCACCTCGCGATCCGCGGGGTGGCCCCCCGCAGGGTGGCGGTGAGCGGCCTCGAGCACCCGAGCGTGCGCGCGGCGGTCGCGGCCACCGGGGCGACGGTGGTGGAGCTGTCGGTCGAGCCCACCGGCGTCGTCGCGCTGCCCCCGTCGCTCGACGTCGACCTGGTCGCGCTCCAGTGGGTGAACCACGAGCTCGGGACGGTGCAGCCGGTGCACGCGCTCCGGGGGTGCGCGGGGCGGGCGTGGGTCCACGTCGACGCCGCCCAGGCCGCCGGCCGCGTCGCGCTCGGCGGGCTCGACGCCGACTCGGTGGTGGTGTCGGCGCACAAGCTCGGCGGGCCGGTCGGGATCGGGGCCGTGTCGTTGCGGGGCGGGGAGCCGTTCCCTGCGCTGTTCGGGGG
>JBEBJC010000078.1:0-15345 GCA_040080105.1 Myxococcota bacterium | reverse complement strand
GTGGGGGAGGGCCGGTACCTCGCCGGGGCGGTGGAGTTCACGGTGGTCCACGTCATGCCGCTCGAGGCGGCGTAGCGAGCGCGGGCGACCAAAGGGCGACCAAACCTCGCGAACGGCAGGGGGAGGTGGGCCGACCGGTACGGTCCAGCCATCGGGGCCGGTGGGTCCCGTCCATCCACACGGTGAAACATGGCGATCTCGGACTTCGTGAAGAGCAACGTCCACGGCTCGTTCACGCTGTACGACGGGTCCGGCTCCCCCAACTCGCTGACCGCGGCGTACGACCTGGGGGACGTGGCGGTGAGCGGCCTCTCGGGGCCGTACTTGAACGACGTGCTGGACTTCACCCGCCGGGGCCGCATCATCTCGAGCGCGTACGGGGAGCGTCGCTTCCCCGAGATCTCGTTCTCGGCGTACCTGACGGGCGAGGGAGCCGCATCGCCGGGATCGCTGCAGGCGTTCCTGATGCGGGCCGTGCCCTACAACGCGAACGTGTCCGTGCTCGGGTCGGGGCGCGTGTACGCCGTCCGGTTCGTGCTGAACATCGAGGGCACCGACGTGGGCGACGCGACCGATTGGTCGACCACGTTCAACAACTGCGTCCCCGTCGACACCAAGTTCGGCGAGGGCAACGACGGCGACAAGTTCTCGTTCACCCTGTCCGTGAAGGGCTCGGTCACTGGGTCGCTGACCGCGTCGCAGATCCCCTGATCCGCAGGTCCGGTACGGTCCGCGAGGACTGGAGGCCGGATGGACGGCGAGAAGAAGACCGACGGCGAAGAGACCGACGACCAGGCGCCCCAGGTCACCGCGGCAGAGCTGCCGACGCGGGTGACGCTGCGCGGCCGCGACGGCGAGCTCGTGCTCAACCTCGTGCCGCCGAAGTCGCTCGCGCTCCGGTACGAGGTGGTGTTCGCCGTCGCCCAGTCGGAGGCGAACGCCGTCGCGGCGGCGCTGGGGTTGTGCAGCGTCACGCTGCGCAAGCACGTGCGGTGGAACCACGATGTCCACGCGTTCGGCGCGGCCGTGCTGGACTGGCTGCTCGAGCGCGGGGTGAACTACCACGCGGCCCTGCGGGCGGGCCGGGTCGCGTGGGTCCACCTGCGAGACGGGCTCGTGTTCGAAGATGAGGTCAAGGAAGCCGAGGGTTTTACCGAACCAAGTTCGGAGGAATCGATCTCGTGATCCTGGAGATCGAGCGGGCCTGGCACCAGGTGCCGGGTTGGTTCGGGACCCTCGACCAGGCGACCCGCGCCCGCCTGATGGCCTGGTGGCGCGTCACGCACCCGGCCCCGTCGCCGGCGGCGTCGACCTCGCGGAAGGTCCGGCAACGACGCTGAACGGTACGGTCGGGCCATGGGCAAGCTCAAGTTCGGCTCCGGCGGCATCCGGATCGAGATGGACGACGTGCTCGACCGGATGTACCGCAACGCGCTCGAGCGGGTCGCCCCTGGCGTGGTGGACCAGATCGAGCGGGCCACGAACGAGGTGTTCACCGAGGCCGTGGCCGAGTGGCCCGTCCGAACGGGCACCTCCCGAGCCGGCCTCGAGCAGCACGTGACGGTCACGGCCGAAGGCGACGCCGTCCGAGGCACCATCACGAACGCCGTGGCGTACAGCAAGTTCATCCGGGCGAAGAGCCTGGATGGCAGGTCTCCGCTGGTCGAGCTGCTCCGTAAGCCGTTGCGGCAGCGCGCCGGCGAGCTGTCGGACGACCTCGCGAAGATGGCTTCCGCCGAGCTGAAGGGCTGACCATGGCCGACGAGGTCATCAACATCAGCTTGCAGGCAGACATCAAGCAGCTGAAGGCGGCCCTCGCCCAGCTGCCGGGCGTCGGAGACAAAGAAGCCGCGAAGATGGTGAACGCGCTCACCGCCCAGTACAAGAAGGCGGAGGCGGCGGCGAAGGCGAGCGCCAAGGCCCACGAGTCGGCGTTCACGTCCGCCTTCGGGAAGGTGTCGTCGGCCTCGGCGGCGCTCGCGGGCCAGGTGGGCGGACCGTTCGCCGCGCTCGTCGGCGTGACGAACAGCGCGCTCCGACCGCTGGCCGAGGTGTCGTCGTCGCTCGGCGGCGTCGCAGGCGCGGTCGTGGGGATCGGCGGCGCCGCCGCGGCGGGAGCGGTCGGCGTGGCGCTGTTCGTCGGCGCCGTCCGGTCGGTGGTCGACGCCGCGCTCGAGGCGCGGGATCGGCTCGACGCGATGGGTCTGGCGGCGGAGGTCCCTCCCGCTGCGCGGCGGTCGCTCGAGCAGTACGAGACCGCGAGCCGGGTCCTCGGCGTGGCGATGGACAAGCTCACGGTCACGATCGGCGGCGAGTTCGCCGACGACCTCGCGGTCATCGCGTTCACCCTGGCCGATGTCGTCGATCGCACCGAGTCGTGGGCGGGCTCAATCCAGGAGCTGAACGACCGGTTCGCCTCGTTGATCACGCTGGGCATCGCCGACCACCTGTTCGAGTGGCGCGATGCCCACGTGGAGGTCACGAAGGCCACGATCGACCAGATCGGGGCCGAGCAGAAGTGGACCGACAGCATGTCCGAGGCGTACGCCGCGCTTGGCTTGGTGATTGAGGACGAGCAGATCGAGGCCGACGCGAAGGCCCGGATGACCTCCTCGAGCCTCGCGCACAAGAAGGCCCTCGAGGCCGAGGCGGCGCAGCGCCAGGCCGACCTGGACGACATGCTTCGGACCTTGGCGCTGATCGAGCAGATCGATCAGGAGAAGGAGGCAGCTGCCAACGCTGATCTCGAACGGACGCTCCGGATCGTGGAGGAGAAGGCCCGCCTCGAGGAGCAGTACCGGAGCGAGCAGGTCGCGACCTACGGCGCGTACTGGGTGGAAAGGCAGCGTCAGGCCGCGGAGGCGACCGCTGCGTTGGCAACGTTCGAAGTGCAGCTGGCGGCGTCGACGATCGGATCGATCGGATCGATCGGCGACGCGATCGTCTCCAGCTACGAGCAACGCGCGGCGGAGGGAGAGAAGCTGTCCGTGTCCGAGAAGAAGGCCGCGCTGAATGCCTGGAACGTTTCCCAGGGCGCCGCGTACGCGCAGGCGACGATGGCGGCTACCATGATCGGGGTGAACACGGTGAACCAGCTCACGGCGGCGTTCGTGCCGTTTCCCGTGGCGCTCGCTGCTGGCGTCGCGGCGACCACGGCGATGCTGGGTGGGTCGGTGGCCCAGATCGCCAGTGCTCGCCCGCCGGAGTTCCCGACCGGCCGCAGCCCGGATCACCCGATCGTCGCGGCGGTCCAGCGCGACGAGGCGATCGTGAACCGCCGGGGCGTCGCGGCGCTCGGCGGCCCCCGAGCCGTCGACGCGCTGAACCGCGGCGAGGCGGTGGGCCACAGCGACGGGCCCTCGTCCGAGGGCGGGACCTGGACGCTGCGCATCGACCCGGCGCTCGGCCGGCTGCGCGTCACGACGGATCGGCGCATCGGCAAGCGCCAGCGGAGGCGGTGATGGAGCCGGGGTTCGGGATCGGTGTGTTCGACACGCGCCTCGAGGAGGGCACCCTCGCCCCCGTGGGCGCCGGCACGTTCGACTCCGCCTACTCGGAGGCCGGGCCGCAGCCTGGCCGACCGGCCTCGGCCGACGCGGCCTCGACCTGGCGGCCGCACATGCGCGGGGCGCAGTCGGTGGACCTCGAGGTGCAGACCATCCGCGGCGGGTACCCGGGCCTGATCCTCGGCGCAGCAGTGGCGTACCGACTCGGCAGCGAGACGGCCGACACCGACTGGCGCAGCTGGGACGAGCCGAACCTGCTCACGGACTGGACCACCCCGCTCACGGCGTGGGGTTCCGTCCGCACCTGGGAGCAGGTCACCGCCGTCGTGCTTCCCGACAGCCACGCGCTCGTGGTCGTCGCGCGGGCGACCAGCGGGGACGCGAACGCGTGGGCTTACGACTCGCGGACCGACGTCTGGGCCGACCTGCACGACTTCACGACGAACCCCGGGCTCGAGGAGCCGATCGCGCTGGCGTACGACGAGGAGGGTGGGCGCCTGGTCCTGTTCGGGGGCGCCGGGACGGTGGCGGGGGATCGCCAGCAGCTGGCGTACCAGTCGACGGACGGCGGCACCACCTGGTCCATCTACTCGCGCGGCATGTACGACGCTGCGGTGAACGCGTCGGTGGGCCCGATGAGCGTGGCTCCCGCGCGCGGTCAGGACTGGCTGGCGCTCGCGGGGACGGGGCTGTCGTACGGGCAGTGGGCCAGCTCCGATCGGGGGGTGACCTGGAACCTGGTCGCGGCACCGCTCTCGGGTGGGCTGCACCACTGCTTGCGGGCCACGAACGGGTTCGTGGTCGCGTACGCCCGGACCGCCGACTCGTTCTTGTGCGTCCGTCGGATCTCAGCTGCGCGCTCGTCGTTCGAGGCCGCGGAGGAGATCCTCGCGTGGTCGTTCGCGACGCAGAACGTGGTCGGCTGCCGGGATTACGACGGGGCGCTGTACCTGTACGCGACCTCGACCGGCGGCGCGACCCAGGTGCTGGTGTCGTACGACGAGGGTGCGACCTGGATCGAGTTCCAGTCGTCCACCGGCACGCGAGAGTACGCGCTGAACTCGCCCGGGATCCAGCCGACCTGGCGGGCGGCGGTGCCATCCGCGGGCTCGATCTTCTGCGTGGGCACGCACGAGCTGGACACGCAGTGGCACGCCTGTAGGTTCGGGGGATGGACCAACGTCGAGGGCGCGACGCGCAACGACATCGGGTCGTTGCGGCTCGGCCCGTACCGGTTCGGGGCCGGCGCCGGGATCGACTACGTCGCGCTGGAGTTCCCCGACACCTACGGCCAGTGGACCCGGGTCGGGGCGGCCGGGACGCGGTCGATGTCGGGCGCCGACGTCGGTCTGGAGATCGCGTGCACCCAAGCGCAGGTCGAGCGCTACCAGGCCGCGAACAACGCGAGCGCCGACTACTGGTGCGCCGGGGCCGGCAAGCACCGGGTATCCGCCGCCACGCAGGGGCTCGGGGGCGTCGGCCCGGTGTTCAACTCCGGGCTGTGCTGGGAGATCGTCCTCGACAACGGGGCGAACCGGTACACGGCGCACATCGAGATCGGCAGCGACGGGCTCCGCGTGCACGACGGGGGCACGCAGCGCGCGTCGTACGCGCTCGACGCCACGAGGTGGTTCCACCTCCGGTACTCCATGCAGCCCGGAAAGATCACCGTGTGGGTCCGGCAGGCGGGCACCAAGTGGGCGCGGATCGCGAACGGGGTCACAATCACCGGCGCCGCGAGCGTCGCCGCCGGGACCTACGCGATCTGGGGCCACCTCGCCGCGGGCGTCGCGGGTACCTCGACGCTGTACACCGGGTACGCGTTCCACTCCTACGCGTCGGGGTTCCGGCACGGCCTGGACTCGGTCGCGAGCTCCGACGATGCGTACAGCACCGGGGTGCTCGGCCTCGCCTACGGCCGCCGGTTGCCCGGTCGATCGGCGGCGTACCCGATTCCGGACGCCACCGGGAGCGCGGAGGACGTGGGGTTCATCACCGCGGTGGGCGGGCCCACGTACATCGGGGAACAGGTCGCGCTCGAGACGGACCACGTGTTCGGGGTCGGGCAGGTGCACCCCGACCAGGCTGCCTCGCCCCGCAACCCGTGGCGATCGACCGACACGAGCCAGGTGTCGCTGGTGTACGACCAGGGCGCTCCGAGCTGGTACGGCGGCGCGCTCGCGCTCGCGGCGCTCGCGGCGGACCTACGCACCGCGGTGCTCGAGCTCGATGACGGCGCGGGAGCGTGGTCCACGGTCGCGACGCTGGACAAGGGCGTCTCGGGGATCTTCTACACGCTGTCGGGCACCCTCGCGCCTCGAACTGGGGGTGCGTCCATCGACCGGTACCTCCAGGAGGGCGAGCTCGTCGGCGGGTACGTCGTGATGTCGACGGCGGGAACTCCCGTCGCGCGACGGATCGTGAGGCAGAGCGCGGGGTTCTGGGTGTTCGGCGGGTCGGTCCAGACCGTGCGGATCGAGGTGGACGGGATCGACGGAACCGAGCTCGCCGCAGGCTCCGGCGAGATCGTGTGGCCGAGCGGCGTGCTGGTCGCGTACCCCTCGGCCGACACTCCGCGCAGGTACCTGCGGATCCGGATCCCGGGCGCCCAGATCGTGCCGGACGGAACCTACAGCGCGGGGATCTTGAGCGTCGCCCGGCTGTTCGGGGTGGGTGCGGATCCGGGCTGGGACTGGTCGTCGCTGACGCGCCTGCAGCGCGAGGAGAGCCGGGGTGCCGACGGGACGCCGCAGTACCGCGAGACCGGGCCGCCTCGGCGCGTGCTCACGTACGGCTGGCCCGACGGCTGCGACCTGCGCGCGATGCGTCGGCTCGTCGCTGCCCCGTCTCCGGTGGTGGCCTCGGGCGGCCAGCCGTTCGGCACCTCCGAGGACGCGTGGACGGTGGCCACGCAGCTCGCCACGCAGCTCCGGAGCGGCGAGGTGCCGGCGCTTGTGTGCCCGCGGCTGCCGTCGGCGACCTCGACGCTGACCGACCCCACGATGTGGTTCTACGGTGTACTCCAGTCGGAGGCCGTCGGAGTGTCGTCGATCGTGGGCACCGAAGGCGTCGACGAGGTGCTCCGGGTGGACAGCCTCGCGTTCGAGGAGCTGCGGTGAACGGGCGCGCGCGCTGGCTCCTCGAGGTCGAGGCGGACGGCCGGGTCTACCGGTGGTCCGATCTCGCCTGCACCGTCCCGACGGCAAGCGGCGCCTCGCTCGACTACCCTGCCGGCCTCGGGCCACTGGAGACGGCAGCCGGCGAGGAACTCGAGGTGGAGGTGTCGGACGGGCGGGTGCCCTGGCCGGAGGTCGCGCCCCAGCTCGATGGGCGCCCCTGCATCTTGCGGCGCTGGCTGCCGGGGACGGCGTGGGAGCAGGCGGTCGTGTACGCGCAGGGAGAGGCGACGGGAGTGATATTTGGCGCCCGGCACGAGCCGGCTGCGTGGCGGATCACCCGGCCGATCGGGTCCGCCTCCACCCGCGGCCTGCAGGCCCCGGACCCGCTGGCCCGCGTGGACGGTACGACGTGGCCCACCGCGGCGGCGCACGTCGTCGGGACCGAAGGAGCCTCCTACCCGGTGGTGTTCGGGGTCCCGGGCTTTCGCGCGGCCTCGACTACCTCGGAGCAGGTGGTGCCTGCCCCGATCGCGCAGTGGCAGGCCGCCGCCGCGGCCACCACCTACGTGGTGGTCAGCGAGGATCCGGAGGCGCCGATCACCCAGGTCCGGGTGCGGAACGACACCACCGGTGTAGTCGGCCTCGAGGACGTGCTGCGCGTGCGAGACGATCTCGGCCGACCGGTGCTGGTGGCCGCGTTCACGAACGACGCCGGACCGCTCCCGGCGAGCGCCGACGACCAGATGTACGTGGGGTACCGACCCGCCGGTGGTGGGGGCGTCGCCCGGACGGTGTACGACGTGCTCGCGTACGTGCACCGACGGTGGGGTGCCGACGCGGTGGACTGGTCTCGCCTGCCCGAGATCCGGGACGGCGTGAGCGGCTACCTGGTCGACACGTGGATCGACCAGCCGGTGCAGGATCCCTGCGGGTGGGTCGACACCGCGATCCTCCCCGACCTGCCGCTGGAGGTGCGGATCGGGCCACGCGGCCGGTACTACGCCCTCAAGCGCTACGTGAGCGACCGAGCCCGGTTGATCGGCTCGCTGTCCGCGGATCGGGGGGAGTGCTCGAGGGTCTCGGGGATCGGTCGCAGCGGCGAGCCGATCAACGAGTTGACCGCGTACTACCGACGGTCGCGGGACGGAGAGTGGCTCGCTCGCGTGACCGTCGCGGGCGCGGCGGGGCTGGTGTCGAAGCCGGACCAGGTCCAGCCTGGAGCCACCAACGTGCAGGAGTTCAGCTTAATGCAGTCGAACGACTGCACGCGCAGCCTCGCTCGGTACGGCCTGCGGCAGGGCGAGTCGCTCGAGGTGGACTGGACGTGGGACACCCCGACCGTCGGCCTGATCCTATCCTGGCGGATGCAGCGAGACGCAGTGCCGGGGCTGGTGGTGGAGTACGACGTGCCCCGCGGCGAAGACCTCGAGGAGGGAGACGAGGTGGAGCTCACCGACTCCGAGCTCGGGTGGTCCAGCATCGCGGCGATCGTCGACGCCCCTCCGGTGCGCGGGGTCAGCACCAAGGTGCGGCTGCGGCTGCCCGGCTGACCGACCGGTACGGTTCGGCGGGGGTCGGATGGCACGGCAGGTCAAGGGCAAGGTCACGGTCATCGTCGACATCGACGAGATGGAGACGGGGGTGGGGGCGAACGGGGACACCACCGACTGCCAGCACCGGATCGAATACAACTGGACCTTCGACTCGGGCACCACCGACGGCACGCAGATCGATCGCGTGTGGTCCACGGCAGCGGCGCTGTCGACCACCCCGGAGGACACCGACCTCTCGGGGACCCTGCCGTCGGTGCTCAACGGCTCGAACACCGTCGTCCTCGCGGACCTCGTCGGGATCGTTGTGGCGAACGACACAGCCGCCGGTGGCGGGGACGCCCAGGTCGGCGCTGGGGGCTCGCCGGTCGTGGGGTTCCACGCCTCCGGCAACGTCGAGGCCGTGAAGCCGCAGGGGCTGTTCCTGTGGATCGCACCGTACGGGACCGCAATCACGGCGGCGACCGCGGACATCCTGCGCATGGTCGCGTCGGCGGGCAGCGTCGCCCGGCGCGCGATCGTGTTCGGGCGCTCGGCGTGACCGCCGTCGGAGGCTGATCGTGTCCTGGACTGCCCAACCGCAGCGCTTCGACCTGGTGCACCTCGTGGGCGAGACCCTCGCGCTCACGGTGGAGTTGGTCGACGCCGACGGCGTCGCGGTCGACCTGACCGGCGCGACCGGCGAGGCCGCCGTTGTCGCCGAGCTCGGAGGCGGGGTGGTGCTTGAACCGGTCGTCACGGTCACGAGCGCCGCCGGCGGCCAGTTCACGGTGACCTCGACCGCCGCGGCCACCGCGGGCCTCCGCCCGGGTACCTACCGCTGGGGCGTGCGGGTCACCTTTGGTGATGGATCGGTGAAGACCATCCTCGAAGGCGAGCTCCTCGCTCGCTACTCGCCGGTGCGCTGATGCCCGATCGCGTGCGGGTCGTGGTCCAGCGACCGACCGTGAACGTCCTGGTGGGCGGGGGCGGTGTCGGGGCGGCGGTCGATCTCTCCCCCTACGCCCTGTCTTCGTCGCTCGCGGCGATCGCCACGACGGGATCCGCCGCGGACCTCGTGGTCGGCACCGTGCCCCCGGCGCGCCTCGGCGCGGGCACCCCGTCGGCCGCGACGTACCTCCAAGGGGACTCGACCTGGGGAACGCCCCTCGCCACCCTCGCCGACGGCGATCGGGGAGATGTCACCGTGTCGGCTGCGGGGACGGTCTGGACGGTGGACGCGGTCGGCGGAGCGTCGGCCGCGGCGCTGGCCTCCCACCTGTCGGCGACGAACGTGCACGGGATCAGCGCGTACGCGGCGTCCCTCGTGGACGACGCGACGGACGCGGAGGCCCGCACCACCCTGGGCCTCGGCGACTCCGCGACGCGGAACGTCGGCACCGCCGCCGGCACGGTCGCGGCCGGCGATCACACCCACGCCGCCGCGGGTGACGCGCCCGTGTGGGCGGTGCTGGCGGCCGACGAGTCCAACTCGACCACCACCCCGGTCGACGCGCTGCTGTCGTTCACGCCCGCCGCGGACACCACCTACCTGATCGAGGTCTGGCTGCGGTTCTTGACCGCTGCGTCGACGACTGGGTTGCGCTGGCAAGTGTATGACGGCACGGGGGGCGGAGACAGCAACCAGACGATCAGTGCCCCGTTGTCGGCGACCTCGCAGGCTATTCGCCTGTCGCACTGCGACGCAGGCAACGCCGTACTCGGCACCGGCACCGGAGCCGGCGGGAACCCTGGCCTCGCGTACGGGTGGGCGCTGATCTCGGCCCCCGCCAGTCCGGCCGGGTCCATCTCGATCTGGTACCACTCGGAGATCGCCGGCTCCGCGGTGACGCTGCGCGCGGGGTCGGCGATGCGCATCACCCCGATCGCGTGACGGCCGGTACGGTTTCCGTGGAGGTAGCTTGGAAATCGCTCGAAAGATCCTGGATGAACTCCCGTGGGCCGATCTGCGTTCGACCTACGTGAATCTCGTGAACATCGGCCAGAAGCCCAATCAGGCGGCGTCCGCGGTCGCGAGCGTCGCCGACAAGCTCATCGACTGGCGCGAGGTGGTGAAGGGCCCCGCCGGGCAGGTGCTCGAGGCGGTCGATGAGCTCGCGGTGCGGTTGCTGGTGCTGCTCGGCGTGCGGCTGGCCCTGCGCTTCAGCTCGATCGGCGTGTGAGGTGGATGGTGGATGAGCGGCTGCTCGAACTCGTGCGTGAGCACGTCGCCGGCCAGGCGCGCACGGCTGCCGAGCTCGCCGCTCTCCGCGAACAGGTCCACGCGCTCGAGGCCGAGGCCTCGTCGCAGACCTTGCTGCTCGCCCGGCTGGTCGCCCTGCAAGAGGCGCGCGACGCCCGCGAAGCTGCGGTGGCCGACGCGCAGCGGAAGCGGGTCGACGACGAGATCGCGGAGCGTCGCGGCCGCACGGAGTGGAGGCGCGCGCAGGTCGAGCGGGTCGTCGGGCAGATCGCTCACCCCGTCGTGGTCGCGTTCGGCCTGGTACTGTCTGCGGTAGGGAGCGCACTCGCCGCCTGGGTCGGCGGCGTCGGCCCCCACGGAGGACCGAAGCCGTGACACCCAACGACCAGGTCGCCGCGCTCGATGCGGCCCGCGCCCGCGTCGCGCGGCACCTCTCCACGGTCCTGTCAACCGACGACACCGTTCGGTTCGACGACACCGCCCAGGCCGACGAAGGCGACTTCGTCCCCCTCACGCCCGCGAGCGCCCTCGACGAGGCGTTCTCCATCGAGCCACCCTCGCCGGACCCCGACCTAGACCTCATGCCCGGCTTCCGAGGCCGGAGGTTCGTGCCGCGCCGCCCGCCGAGCGGTGACCCGGGCACGGACCTGCGGGCGGTGATGCGCGACCTGGCGCTCGACCTCGACCTTTTGCTGTGCCTGTGTCGGCAGCTGGTGAGCCGATCGGCGCCGAGGCTCCTCGCGTGGATCGTCAGCGGGACGGTCGGCGGGGTCATCGGCGGCGGGCTGGTGTGCCTCGGGCTGTGGTGGGGGCGATCGTGACGCCGGCTGGACCCGACCTGTGCGCCCTGTACCCCACCTCCCGCTCGGTCGAGGACCTCGCGGAACCGTTCCGCGGCTGCGTGTCCGCGTTCTTGCTCGCGCTCCGCGCCCGCGGGGCGACCGTCCGGATCTCGGCCACCCGTCGACCGAGGGAGCGGGCGCTCCTGATGCGGGTCGCCTGGGATGTGGCCCACGGACTCGTCGAGCCGGAGGAGGCTCCGGAGACGCCCGTCCCCGTGTCCTGGACCCGCGAGGGCGCGCGCAGCATGGTCGCCGCCTACAAGCTGGTCCACCGACCGTCGCTGTCGAGCAGGCACATCACGGGCACCGCGATCGACATGACGATCAGCGGCTGGCCGGGCACCGAGGCCGAGCTACACGCGATGGGCGCCCTCCACGGGGTGCGGAAGCTGGTCTCCGATCCGCCTCACTGGTCGATCGACGGTCGATGATCCGAGGTGTGGCGGTCGAGCGCCACCATCGCCTGGTCGAAGGTGAGATCGTTCGCGCCGCCCGTCGGCTGGTTCCACGAGAGCTCCCACCCGTCGGTGCACTGCACCCAACCGTCGTCCATCGCCGCGGTGCAGACGACGCACACAGCCTCGGCGCAGCGATCATCGACGACGGCGCAGTCGGGGTCAGGTTCGCAGGCGACCAGTCGTAGCAGGATCACTCTCCTCCGCCTCGGAATGTGGACGTGCTGAACCTTCAGATCGGACACCGGCGGCTGAACTTCAGCTGGGGCGACGAAAGGGCGACCAAACCAGGACCGCGGAAGGGAAGGCTGCTCCAGAGCCGCGGGTGCCGTCCGGGCGCCAGAAATTCACCCGGCCCTTGAGGAACTCCGGCGCCGCGCCGCTGTCGAGCGCGCGCCACCACCAGGCGGTGTCGGTGCGCGCGGGGACGAGGGCCGTGATCCGCTTCACCTGGCCCTTCTCCGCTTGGTCGGCCGCTCGGTCGATCCACCGCGGGAGCTGGTCCCCGTAGGGGGGGTTCATCCACACCGCCCCCCACCACGGAGAGGTGAGCCCGTCGTCCTCGGCGGTGTAGTGGTGCGGCACCAGCGGCCAGATCGGCGCCCGGGGGTCGGCGGCTACGTCGAGATCGAACGGCCCGTATCGCTCGGCGAGCTCGAGCAACAGCTCGGGCGGGGTGTACCACTCCACCGAGTCGGACCGAAAGTGCACGCTCCGTCGCTGCCGCCGCTTGTAGTCGGCCCGACAACAGGCCTTGCAACAGAATCGGCGAGGCCGGCCGCCGCGCTCGGGCACGGCGATGGGGGGGATGGGCGCCCGGCAGCGCGGGTAGGCGCACCGCACCTTCACGGAGCACCGAGTTCGGCGGCGACGGCGATGAGGGCGGCGGCGACGGCCCGCGCCTCCTTGGCGTGATCCGGCTGGTTCGCGAACAACAGCTCCGACCCGTTGTAGACGCCCCACCCGATGTGCGGGGACCATACGACGGCCAGGTAGGGCAGCCCCAACGCCGACCGCAGCTGCACGAGCAGGAGCCCGACCGTCGCAGGGTCGTCGAGGTCGACCTCCGCCCCCGCGTCGATCAGGCGGTTCGAGGTGGTCACCTCGGAGGGGAAGATCCACTGGTCGTGACCGAACCGTCGGAACGGGATGACCCCGCCGAAGCGTCCTCGGTCGAGCAGCACCTGCATCCCGGGGAGCCACGGGGAGGCGATTCGCCCCGCCCGCGCCAGCGCGCGCAGCGCGTCGCCGACAGTGTGGGAGGGGATCAACGGGCCCCCCAAGACCGCGGTCCACGCTGGGTACACGGAGCCGAGCGAGACGCGGTGATCCGCGGCCGCGTCCAGCTCCATCGAGCCAGGTGCAGATCCGCCAACCACCGCTGTCGCGGGCCTCGGAACGACCTGGGCCGAAACGCGACCTCAAAACATCTACTTCCAGTTCTGACCGTCACCCGCCGAACATCGACCCGGAGCCGTACCGGTGGTCGATCGCCCGCTGGGCCCGGGCCGCGCGCAACGTCGGGCCGAGCGCGACCAACACGGTCATCAGCGCGAACGCGGCCGACGGCGGCGCGAACAGCGAGTACAGCGCGAGCGCCCCGTTCCACAGCCCCCACACCGTGAACCCGAGCGACGTGAGGCCCAACACCGGGACCAGCACCGCGGCGCTGACCACCGCCCACGGGCGGGCCGCGCCCACGAACCACGCGAGCGCAACCGCAGTGACGCCGCCGCCGGTGATCACGTACACGAACGCCCACTCGGTCGACTCCATCACGAAGTTCACCAGGAACGTGGCGCCGAGCAGCGCGTGCATCACCCCGGTGATCACCAAGCCACCCGCGGCGAACATCGGCGCTACCCCGGCGTCCGCGTCACGCGCCACCGGGCTCTTCGGCTGAACCTCGCTCATCTCGACCTCCGCCGGTCCCGTTCACCCGCCGCGCGCCGAAGATCCCGTATCGGGGTGTGACATCACCCGGCGCACCGGAAGCCGACCGTGTCGAGGCGGACCGCCGGATCGAACGCGGCCCGGGTGGTGGCCCGCACCGCCTTCGGGTCGTCGAAGATCCACGCCCCGCCGCGCACCACCGCCGCCGCGGAGTCGACCCGCACCGGGCGGCGCGGGTTCGCCGAGGGTCCGTCGCGGTGGAACGCCGGATCGTCCTCGTCGGCGCACCACTCCCACACCAAGCCGACCAGGTCCTCCACCCCGTACGGTGAGGCGCCCGCCGGACGCCCACCCACGGCGGTCGTGCCCCCGCGCTGGCCGAACCACGCCCGCTCGAGCGACGGAGGGGCGGCTCCCCACGGGTACCGCCGCCCGTCGGTCCCGCGCGCTGCCTTCTCCCACTCCGCCTCGGTCGGCAGCCGCAACCCGAGCCAGCCCGCGTACGCGACCGCGTCGGCGTGGGACACGAACACCACCGGGTGGTCCCGCTGGTCGTCCGACGGCCCGCGCCGCTGCGGCCAGTGCGCGAGGAACCGGTGCGAGTCCTCCGGTCGGTACCCGGTCGTGCGGAGGAACGCCTCGAACTGGCCGTTCGTGACCGGCCGCCGGTCGATCGCGAACCCGTCGACCCACACCTCGCGCTTGTCGGGGCCGCACAGGAACGCGCCCCCCTCGACCCCCATCAGCTCGTGGCCGTTGCCGACCCGGCCGGTGCGCGGGGCGGACGCGACCTGCGCGACCGCCAGCGCCGCGGTCAGCCGCGCCCGCAAGCCCGCCGCGGACGCCGGGCGCAGGTCGGGATCCTTCGCGAGGCACTGCAGCACGATCGCGTCGAGCTCGTGCGGCAGATCGGGGCGGATCGTCGAGGGCGCGACAGGCTCCTTCGTCACGTGCGCCATCATCAGGGCGTACGGCTGCACGTCGGCGAACAGCGGCTGGCCGGTCGCGAGCTCGAACAGCACGACGCCGAACGCGTACAGGTCGGACCGCGCGTCGACCGGCTCTCCCCGGACCTGCTCGGGCGACATGTACCGGCACGTCCCCAGCACAGCGCCGGTCAGCGTGTAGGTGGTGCCCTCGAGCACCCGCGCGATGCCGAAGTCGATGATCCGCGGGATCAGCCGCCCGTCGCGCTGCTCGACCAGCACGTTGCCCGGCTTGAGGTCGCGGTGCACGATGCTCCGGCTGTGCGCCGCCTCGAGCCCCGCCAACAGCCCCACGCCGATCTCACCGAGCTCACGCAGCGGCATCCCGCAGGATGTCCCTTCGTTGGCGCTGCCCTTCCACCGGTCCTGCAGCTCGAGCAAGGTGGGCCCGCGGACGAGCTCCATCACCAGCGCCACCACCCCGAACGCCGACACGGTGTCGACCACGGGCACCACGTTCGGGTGCGCCCACCCGCTGGCGATCCGCCCCTCGCGCAGGAACCGACGCCGGATGCCCGCGTCGCCGACCAGGTTGGGGTGCAGGACCTTGATCGCCACCGGTCGATCGAGGACCCGATCGGTGGCGGCGAACACCACGCTCATCCCGCCTTCCCCGAGCCGCGACCCGAGCTCGTACTGGCCGAGGCGCACCCCGGGACCGAGCACGGTCGGTGCGGTCCCCGGCTCGAACCCGGCGTCGCCGTCGGTCCAGGTGGGCGCGACCGCGCCGCACGAGGGGCACCTCGACGCCTCGGTCACGTGGGGGGTTCCACATCGCGGGCACTGCACCACGCCGCCACTGTAGTCAGGAT
>JBEBJC010000961.1:0-3445 GCA_040080105.1 Myxococcota bacterium | reverse complement strand
TCGGCGAGGCGTGGGGCAGGCTGACCGCAGACCTGTGCTCGTCCTGGGTGCGCCACTGCGGTTACGTCGTGAGCTCGACGTGAGCGCCCGATGGTGTAGCTTCGCGGCCACATCGAGCGCTTCGTCAGTGGCGTAGACCACGGTGAGGTCGCGGTCCTTGACCGCATCGGCGCCGAGGTGGGGCCCCCACCCTTTGGCAGACAGGTGTTCCATCAGCGGATTCGTGATGTCCTGGGCGTCTTTGTGGACCATGACGTGGACCACGGGGCCGGCGGGCCGCACTGCGACTGCCCCGATGCGCTGGAGGGGCAGGATGCCATCCGTGCGTTGGTCCCTCAGGCGGAAGCCAGGAAACGCCCACGCGACGTGACCACAGGTCGGAGACCATGAGTGGTCAGGCACAGCCCCATCGGACTCGTGAACGAGCCAGGTCTTTCCCTTTGCACGTACCGACACGGTCGTCCAATGCAGGGACCCCTCCGAGTCGCCGGGCATCGCGACCTCCAGACCGGTGAGCTCCTCGCTTTGGGACACGACCTCGGCGCCCCCACAAGTTGCCGCCTTCGAGCCTGCCTGTAGAGGGTGCTCGGCTTTCCACGCTTCGTACGGCTGTGCATCGAGGACGCGGAGCGAGTCGAGCCGCGTGTCGATCACCCCCCCGCCTGGGCGCGGCTCTTCGCTTTCGTCGTCGTAACGCTGCACCGAGAAGGCGAAATAGCGTCCGTCCGCGGTCCAGCCCTCCACCGATCCGAATACCACCCCGTTCGGGGGAGCCTCTTCCGAACAGCCGAAGGCAACCGCAGTAAGCAAGGTGAGCACAATTGGTTCCGGGGTTGGAGGGGGCAGCTGGCCGAGCCTACTCTGCAATGGGCTCGTCCCGCGACTTTCGACGGATGTCCGCCAGCCGCGAGGATCTTCGCATCGACGGAGAACACGGACATCCGTTTGCGGCGCCACGACCCCCGAGGTCGGCTCGATATTCCACGACTCGGACCCCCGCCAGATCCGGGCCCGGCAGGGTCGGCGCGCCACCGAATCGTAGCCGCTACCGACCGTACACCGGCAGCCACGCCCCCGACGCGATCGCCAGCCGCGGCTCGAGCAGGGCGCCGATCGCCCCGGCGATCTCCGCCGGGGCGACCATCCGCGCAGGATCGAGGCCTGCCGCGCGGTTCGCCGGGGTGTCGATCAGGTGCGGCAGCACCGCGTACGCGCCGACCCCCGTCCCTCGCAGCTCCTCGCCGAGCGCGCGGATCATCGCCAGCACCCCGGCCTTGGTCGCCGCGTAGATCGCGGTGTTGGCCCCTGGCTCGACCGCGCCCCGCGCCCCGACCGCGACGATCCGCCCCGACCCGCGCGGCTTCATCGTCGCCACTGCCTCCCGCGCACACAGGAACAGGCTCCGGAGGTTCAGCGCGACCTGCTGGTCGAACTGGGCGATCGTCGCCGCCTCGATCGGGCCCATCACGAACCCGCCGGCCACGTGGACCAGCGCGTCCACTGGGGCGCCAGCCGCGGCGAACCAGCCTCGGACCGAGGCCTCGTCGGTCACGTCCACCCGCGACAACGCCACCTTCTCCCCGAGCCGCTCCTGCGCCCGCGCCGCCTCCGCCTCGACCACGTAGGTCCCGTGGACCTCGTGCCCGTCGGACAGCAACCGCTCGCACACCGCGGTCCCCAACGCCCCCGTCGCCCCGGTCACCAACACCCGCATCTCACGCTCCGTAGGTCGCCGACCCGCTAGATCCGTCCGAGCTTCGCCCCGGCCCGCGCCGCCATCTTCGCGAGGTACGGCACGATGTCGGGGGTCACACACGCCGTGTCGCCGTGGTCCACCCGGATCGGGCCGATTCGTAGCGCGGCGGCCTCCACTTCGGCGCGGAGGGCGGGACGGTAGGCACCGATGGCGATGAGGGCCATGTTCATCGCGTGGCGGGCACGGTTCGCCGAGCCGCCGACCTCGGCTTCGATCCGCGCGACGATGCCGCGCAGCCACGCCTCCTCCACGCCAGCTCCATCGCGGAGCAGCACGCACAGAGTGTCGTAGCCGGTGGTCCTCGTGTACTCCGCGGGGCTCTCGATCCAGGCGGAGGCGCGGGTGAGGCCGACCGGGCTGCGCCCCACCACCCCCGCGAGCGCTCCGGCCGCGGCGTAACACCGCACCGACCCGAGCCAGGCGTCGGCCTCGTCGTCGGTGAGCTGCGCCGGGTCCGCGACCATCGCCGCGAGGGTCATCGCGTCGTAGATCCCCGTGTCCCACAGCGCGCGGGCCAGGGCCGGGTCACGGCGGATCTTCTTGGCGAGTGTCCGAAGGTTCGCAGTGGACACGCCATACACCGGATCTGCCGCCCCGTGTCGCCGGTACGTCTTGGCGAACTGGGGATCGGCGGCAGCGGAGAGGGCCGCGAGGACCTCGTCCACAGACATGGGGACCGGGGCGGACTTCGGGGACACGGAGCTCCCACGGGGGAGGTTACCCTCGCACCGATCCCGTCGCCACCCGCGCTCGTGACATGTCGGCCGCGGTGTACCAGGGGGTCGGTCAGTACTGCCACTCGACCAGGTTCGACACGCGACAGGTGCCGACCTCGTACGCCTGGAAGTACAGGATCGAGCCCGCGAACGCCACCGGGACGTTTCGGGTCGCGACCGCCGCGCCGAGCACCGACGCGGTGGCTCCGTCGAACTTCACCGGCGCCTGCAGGCCGAGCTCGACCCCGCCACACCCCGGTACGGCCCACGCGCCGAGAGTGGTCGACACGGCCACCTTCACCGTGGACCCGGCGCTGCTCGACATCACCACCAGGTCGTTCGGCTGACCCGTGTGCCCGGGGCTCGGCCACCCGAGGTACAGCCCGTCGACACACACGTCCCCCACGCCGTCTCCGTCCGTGTCGAGCTGGTCGGCGTTCGCGTCGGACGGGCAGTTGTCGCAGGTCAGCGCGACCTCGAGCCCCGCGCTCCGCACGAGCCCCATACCGACGCCGTCACCGTCGATGTCGTACGCGTCGTCCAGCAGGAAGGTGCACCCGAAGCGGGCGTAGTCGTGGTACCGGTCCGCGGTCTCGTACGGGTTGCCGGTCGCTGGGTCGATGTGCGAGGCACACAGCGGGTCCGACAGGTCCACCGGCTGCTCGACGCTGGCGTCGAGACCGTTGCAATTCAGATCATCCGCCCAGGCGGCGGTAATGGCAATCCACATCAGATCCTCCTTCGAGGGGTAATTCCCGATGAGTGGATACCTTGGTGGGTCTTTGACAACTTTCGAATGTGGCCAGAATGCGCCCCGGGGCGGGTGTCGTGTCCCCAGTTGTGGGGGCAAACACCGCCTCCCCTGTGCGGCTAGCAGAACCTAGGAGGCTCCATGCAAAAGTGGATTCGAGGTCTGTGGTTCGCGGCCTGCGCCATGGGTCTGGGCTGCCCGCCCCAGCCCGTGCCCCCCGGA
>JBEBJC010000960.1:0-3445 GCA_040080105.1 Myxococcota bacterium | reverse complement strand
ACGCCGCCCAATTCGCCATGATCTTGGAGGGCATCGACCTGCGCGCGCCGCGGCGACTCCGCTACGTCCACCCGAGCGGCAGCGGATAGTCCCGGTTCTACGATCGCTCCGGCTCACCTCCGTGCGCCGCTGATCGGTCACCTCCCTACGGCGTAGGTCAGCCGTACTTCGGGCTCAGGAGGCACGAGAGGGGGCGGCCCCCTCTCGTGGGCTCTCCCCCATGGTAGGTTGCGGCCACTGGGGATGGCTCAGATTCCGGTGGCCGACCTGGCTCAGAACTCGTTGGCCGCCATCACCGCCGCAGCTCCAGCAGGACGAACGGTCGCCGACGGGGATCACAAGTCGTCAACAACTCGAACCCCGCCGCCGCCTGGTCAAGGAGGGACGAACCCAGATCCTCACCCAAGCAGTACCGGGCGTGGAGGCAGTTCCCAGTCCAGATCCACCGACCCTGCGCATCCGAGGCCTGTGCCGCCCGCTCGCTGAATCGGACCCACAGATCGGTCAGTCCTGCGTCGTCGAGCCCGTCCACGATCGCCATGAGCTACCTCGGAGGAATGTAGAAGGTGATGGCCCCTTGCGGGATCCGGCGCTCAACGAGGTGCTCTTCCTCGTCCAACGTCATAAGGAGGTCGGACTGAAGAACGGCTCGTACTGCTTGACCGGGAGACCCTCGAACGCTCGGTGGTGCACCCTCTGATCTGACCCCGTGCCGGCTCAGGCCGGTCTACCCCTGTGGTTCTTCAGCAGCAGGCACACCGCGAACTCGGCGAAGCTTGAGGCATCCCAGTCTCGGGCGAGAGATGGCGGATACTGAAGAACGGCCTCGACGAAGATCTGCGGCGGCCGGTAGAAGTGCTCGGTGATGAAATGGGAGATGAGATCGGGACAGACGAAGACGTCGGTGGATGCGGAGGGCACCCAGAGCTCCGCGAGCCCAAGCCGTTGTCCTTCCCAGGTCGCGGACACCGTTCTGCAGATCGGGCACGGGGATACGGCTCGCGCCGAGAAGGCTCGAGCATGAAGGGTCAGCCAGCCGAGCTTGGTCCAGAACGTTGAGTCTTCGATCCGCCCCGTCGGATAGATCCTGCTGGCGTCCAACCAACCGACGTTTACGATCCCCCGAGCATCGAAGCCCAGTTGCTCACTGTAGGGACTCAAGTCTTCGTACTTCATAGCATCCCTATCGATTGTAGTAGGAAGTGCACGCGGCCCAGTCGATGCAACCCATGTCCTTGACGAGAACGGAGGAAAGAGGGATCCCCTCCTCGCTTGCGACAGTCAATGACTCGGCGTACACCGTCAGGTTCTGAAGAGCTCCGTCTCGACTCGCTACAGGAGGAAGTAGAACATAGTCGGGGGTCACTGAGCCCGGCGAATAGGTCTGTGCCCCGATTCCCTGTGCAGCCATTTCGCGCGTAGCGCGGGTTAGCAGCGACTGCGTCGAAGTCTCCCGCCTCGATCAGCCGGCCCATATCGTCGGGCATACGAACGTTGAAGACCTCGACCACTTCGATGACCTGACCCGGTTCGTCGACCACGCCGAGATCCCGCTGGACAACAACGAGGCCGAGCGGGAGTTCCAGCGACACGCCAAGCTCCGGCAGGCGTGCCTGTTCGCCGGCAGCCCGGAGGGCGCGCACCGGTGGGCGACCTTGCTCGGGGTGGTCCGCACGGCCAAGAAGTGCGACGTCGACGTGTTCGCCTACCTGACCTGGCTGTTCGAGCGCCGCGGGTCCCATCGCAAGCGCTTCGCGACGCCGGCGGCCGAGCTGACGCCCATGGCCTTCCGAGATCTGCTGGCCCGTCCCGCTGTCGCCGCTGCTGCGTAGCATGTGGCCTCGTCACCCGGTGGCGAGCCGACCACCTCCGTGCGCCGCTGATCGGTCACGCTGCTGCGTAGTATGTGGCCTCGTCACCTGGTGGCGAGCCGACCACCTCCGTGCGCCGCTGATCGGTCACGGAGGTCCGGGGGTACGAGACCCGGGCCTCCACCCCCGGCGTCGCCCGGCTATCCAGCGCCGCTCGGGAACACCCGCCGCAGAGCGGCAGCTGTTCGCCACAAGCGGGGGCCGCGCGCGGGTCACAGGCCGTGCAGGCACTGATGAGCGGCCCCCGGACCCCTTCACGTAGTGCACCACCCTCGATCGGTCTGAGCCGCGCTTCCGTTCACCAGCGTCGCTCGGTCTCGGCCGCGAACTGCACGACCTCCGACGCGGTTCCACACCCCCGCCGACACCTGTTCACCCGTTCCCCGCTCGTACGCCTCCCACCTCGACTGATGGGTCACGAACTACAGCAGGTTCGGATTGCAGAACGCATCCAGGGAGCCCTGACCGCAAGGCACCAGAAGTGGCGATTGCATCGTGAACGAACCGCGACTCGCGACGACGAGAGCAGCCGGCAGGAAGCCGATAACGCGAGCGTGATATGCCGCAATCCACGGGTCGGAGCTCCCCCCCTCGGCGTCGATCACCAGCAGTGCCGGGCTTCGGGCCAGCTCTACTGTAAGGAACCGTTGGTACACGAGTTCAAAGAACTCGGCGCGAAGGTCGTTCAACATCCCGAACTCATAGCGTTCCACGGCGACGCCGCCTGTGCTTCGAAACGCACCGAGCACGAAGCCGTCCATCGGGAGGCCGGAACGGCACCAATCCGAACTGATTGTCAGTAGCGGCTCGTTTCGTCGACTGGCCAGGAATGCCCGGCTGCCGAACACTTGACGGCGACCGTCCGCCGTCGTCACGAACACCTGCGGGGATGAGTAGGGGTTCGCGGCCACGAGCGCCACTGCAGCATTCCAGTCACGAGCACCGTCCGGATACAGGAGGGTGCAACTGGCGTCGGAACTGCATGTGTCCAGAACGCGAGGATACGAGTCCAGCACCGCTAATTACCTTGGAAAAACATGGACGTTCTCGGCCCCGAGGATGCGCTGCGCGAGCCTAATGATGTCGTCACCGGTGCCTTCTTCAAAGTATGCCATGGCCCGAACGCCGCCTGCGTCTGCCACCGCCTTCAGCCGATGGAGGTTGTCACCCACGCTGCCGACCGTCTTACTCGGACCGCCGACTGCAATCAGTTCACCCGCTGGGCCGACGACATCGACCCGCGCCCCGGTTCCTCCGCCCCTGACCAGGAGGTCCTTGGCTGCACTCCCAGGGGCACGGGCTACGCGACCTCCCGTCAGCTCCGCAACCCGAAGTTCCCTGCTAACTCCGGTGGTCAGGCGCCCGCCGGAGGTCACGACCAAGTCCCCGTGCGAAGTTCCTACGATGACCCGCCCTCCGGCGTGGCACCACCCGCACCCGCAGGTGCACGGGCGCGAGGCGCTCCAACCAGGGCTGAGCCCTGCTCGGACAGCAGCCCGGTGAGGCCCTCGCCGTCGAGGTCCACGAACCGCCAGTGGGCCGGGTCGAACCCGCGGAGCTCCTGCAGCCCGTCG